>CAYGTG010000012.1:0-24645 GCA_964352485.1 uncultured Nannocystaceae bacterium
CCCCGGGGGTGGTGCAGCCGGCGATGGGGTCTCGACTGCAGGCGCAGGCTCAGACGCCGCAGCGGCGGGGGCCGGGGGCGCACTCGGGGCCGCTTCGGGCTCCGGCACAGGAGCAGGCGTCGACTCGGCCGCAGTCGCCGCGGCCGGGGGGGCCGACGCGGCAGCGGCCTGAGCCTGGGCACGGGCGCCAAAGTCCGGGATTGAGGTTGGGGTGAAGGTGGGAGCCTCCGGTTTGGCAGGGGCCGGTTTGGCAGGGGCCGGAGCGGGAGCCGCAGCGGGCGCGGGGGTCGGAGCCGTGAACGATGCCGGGTGTGCGGGCTGGGCGTCGGCTCGGCGCCCTTGCCCAGAGCCCGGTCCGCGAGACGAACCGCCGCGACCCGGAGGCGCCGAGAACCCTCCGCCGCCACCAGTGTTTCCACCGCCACCCTTCATGGACTCGAGCCGGGCCACGATGTCCTCGAGGGGCACCAATGGCTCGTCGTGTGCAAGGTCGAGCAGGCCCATCTCGAGAAGCATCCGCTGTACGCGGGAGGTTGGCAGCCTGTCCACGACCCGGGAGAAGCGATCGAACATCTGGGAGAGCGTGACCGGGTCGGCCTTTGCCGCCTGGTCGCGAAGAGTGCCGATCTCGGCCTCGGTCGCCCCCTTGAACACGGCGTTCGACTTGCACACCGCCGCCAGCGTCAGGTCGCGCATGTGCTCGAGCAGCTGAAGGCTCAGCACGGTGAGATCGTGGCCAGCGGTGACCAGCTCGTCGAACTGCGCCATCACGGCGTCGGGGTCGTGCGTGAGGACTGCGCCGACCAATTCCGAGATGCGAGCCCGATCGGCCTGCCCAAGCACGCGCCGGGTTTCTTCCTCGGTGATGCTGGTGGGGTCGTCCGCAAACGCGATGACCTGGTCGAGGAGGGTCAGAGCGTCGCGAACGGAACCGCCAGCGGCCCGGGCGATGAGCCTCAGGCCGCCCATGTCGACCGACCGTTCCTCCTTCTGCAGGATGCTCTCGAGGTGCGCGATGGCTTCTTCGGGCGAGACCCGACGGAAGTCGAGCCGGGACACCCGCGACAGAATCGTGGGAATCACCTTCTGCGGCTCGGTGGTCGCGAAGATGAAGTTCACGTGCGCCGGCGGTTCCTCCAGCGTCTTGAGCAAGGCGTTGAACGCGGACGTGGTCAGCATGTGGACCTCGTCGATGATGTAGACCTTTCGTCGCGCGGTCTGAGGCAGGTAGTGGACCTGCTCGCGGAGGTTGCGAATGTTGTCGACCGAGTTGTTGCTCGCTCCGTCGATCTCCATCACATCGACCGAGCGACTCTCGTTGACGGCGATGCACTGCTCGCACTCGTTGCAAGGGGTTGCGGTGGGCCCTTGTTCGCACACCAGCCCCTTGGCGAAGATGCGGGCGGTCGTTGTCTTTCCCAGACCCCGAGCGCCCGCGAACAGGTAGGCGTGGTGCACCCGGTCTTGCCGGATCGCGTTGCCAAGCGTGCGGCCGACGTGCTCCTGGCCGACCATGTCGTCAAAGACGAGCGGCCGGTGCTTCCTCGCGAGGACGACGTAGCTCACTGTCTCGGTGAGTAGCACGGACGTCGTCGTGCTTGGGCTACAGCTGGTCTCTAGATGCGGCGCCCGCGGAAACGAAGGAAGCCGCGCCCACAGGCCGCCGCTCGACGAATCGAGCGGGCCTCCGAACCCGGCTCCTTCTGCGAGCGGGTGCGCACCGGGCTGGCCCCGGCGACTGCGCGCTGCTCTAGAAAGTGAAATGCTGGGAGACGATCTCTTCGCGGTGCGGCTCTTTCGCGGCCGAGGGACGGGGTTCGACCTTCTCCGGAACCGGAACCGCTGCTGCATCCAGACGCTCGGCAATGATCGACTCCAGATAGCCGCTCACGCTCATGTTCTGGTCCTCGCAGTAGTTCTTCAGGCGCTGGTAGGTGATGCCCTTGACAGAAATGCTTCGCCGGGTTTGTCGCTTCGCCATATTCGTCTCGCTCGCGGTGTCCGCCGCTCCCTAGGCAACTAAAACACCAGCACCTTGTACGCAAGGCCCATTCCACAACATCTGGTGGTGCGGCTTTCACGCCGACACAATATGCTGTGGACAGTTCGACCTACACGATCGAAACCATTGAAGATTTCGGCATTTCTGGCTGTGAGATCTCCATGGTGAAAAGGCGATGAGCAAATGTGGTTTTTGTCCTATATCTTGGAGGCCCGGGAAGATCTCCGAGATCTCCTCCGGGGAGATCCCGCTCGCGCAGCGCGCGTCTGTGAGCGGAGGCACGCACCTTCGGGCCCGATAACGCGCACTTCGCGGGCGGAATTGCCTCGGAAAAAAGTGACCGAGGCCGGCTGAACAGTGCCGGTTCAGAGGGCGCGCCAACGCTCGGCGCCAGGCTCGTCAGCATCCCAATCCTGGCATGGCTTCCGAAGCCGATCTGGAGCGATTGGCCGCCGAATTCGGGCGAAATGATTGTGGGGCGAAACTGCCGTATGGTGAGATGACACCGGTGGGGGCCTCGTGCGTACAGACCCCCCGGCGGACGGTTCGTTAATGCAGGCTGAGGATGTCACGAAGGTCGTCGACCGGGAGCCCGAGGCTTCCGGTCAAGACCCGTTGCCGGAGCCCTCCGGTGATGCCCCGGCGGCGCCCGAGCCCGCTGGAAAGCCCGAGCCCGCGGGAAAGCCCGAGCCCGAGCGGGTGGCTCCGCGGTCCATCGACAAGGTGGCCGAGGTCGAGCCCGGACGCATTTTGGTGGGCCGCTATGAGCTCATTCATCGGCTCGGTCACGGCGGGATGGCATCGGTGTATTTGGGACGCGCGATCGGGACGGCAGGTTTCGAGCGGTTGGTCGCGGTCAAGGTGATCCATCCACACCTCGCGAACGAATCCGAGTTCGTCGAGATGTTCCTCGACGAGGCTCGCATCGCCGCGAAGATCCATCACCCCAACGTCTGCGAGACGTTGGACCTCGGCGAGGACGACGGCTTGTTCTTCATGGTGATGGAGTACGTCGAGGGCGAGACGCTCTCGTCGTTGATCCGGCAGCTTCGAAAGCGCGAAGACCGGCTCCCCGTACCCTGTGCGCTCCAGATCACCGCCGACGCGTGTCGAGGCCTGGGCGCAGCGCATGCCCTCGAAGGCAACGACGGCCAGCCGCTGAACCTCGTGCACCGCGACGTGTCGCCGCACAACCTGCTCGTCACGATGGACGGCCGAGTCAAGGTGGTCGACTTCGGCATCATGAAAGCGGCGGGCAAACGCAGCAACACGCTGACCGGCCAGCTGCGCGGCAAGCTGACGTACATGTCTCCCGAACAGGCGCGTGGCGAGCCCGTCGATCGCCGCAGCGACATCTACGCAATGGGCGTGGTGTTGTGGGAGCTCCTTGCGGGCGCGCGCTTCTATCGCGGGGAAACCGAAACCGAGATCCTCGCCCAAGTCAGCCTCGGCCGGCGTCAGAGCATCACCGACTACTGCGACGATCTCCCGGAGGCGGTCGTCGGAGTGCTCGACAAAGCGCTGGCAGAGTCTCGCAACGACCGGTACGAGACCGCCGACGACATGCTCAAGGATCTTCGAGGGGCGCTTCGGCAGCTGCTCGACGCCGACCAGGAAGACCCGCGCGAGGCCCTCTCCAGCGTCATGAACGGGTTCTTCGCGAGCCGAATGCGTTACATCCAGGCGGCGGTCCGCGGACAGGTCGACGATCGCGACAGCAGCAACCTCAAGCATCGGGCGGCCAACGACAGCAAGACCAGCGTCTCCAGTGTCCGAACGCTGACGCCGTCCAGTGTCGCGATCGGGCGCACAGGCACGCTGACCTCGTCCGTCGCAACGGCCCCGGCCCGCTCGTGGGCGTTGTGGCTCCTCCTGCCCTTGGCTGGCGCGGTGCTGGGGACCCTCGCGGTTCGAGCACTCTCCGACCCAGACGTGGCGAACCCGCAGCCGGTTGCGACCGAGCCGGCCGCTGCTGTTGAGGCGGGGCCCAAGATCGTGACGTGGTGGATCAACACCGATCCGCAGGGCGCGACGGTGACCATCGATGGCGAGGTCCTCGCAGAGACCACACCCACGTCGGTGCAGCTGCCGGCCAGTGATGAACGCATCGAGGTGAAGGCGGAGCTTGCCGGATACAAGAGCTACGCCGCCGAGATGGCGCCGCTGAGCTCCGAGAACCACGCGCTGCGCTTGGAGCCTGACTTCATGCCGACGTTCCGGGCACGGTCCGTCGAGAGGCCCACGGCCGAGGTGCAACCCGAAGCCGAGGCCGTGGTGAAGCGGCCCAAGAAGCGCCCGAAACGCCCCAAGAAGTCCACTGCGACCGTCCCAGTGTCCAACACCCCGCCCGCGACCGGGGACAATCGACACCCCGAAGACGTGCCTGACTTCCTCAAGGGGAAGAAGCCGAAGTGAGCGGATGGCTGTCGGCCGTCGCTCTGAGCGTTTCGGTCGCGCTCGCTCCTACGCTGCCTCCCTCGCCCGCGGATGGGTCGGTGCCTGATGAGTCGGCTGAGCCCACGGGGTCGGAGCCGAGCGAGTCACCTTCTCCCGCCGAGGCCGAAGCCGATGGCGACGGGACCTCGGAGCCGTCTGTGAGCCTTGACGACGCGTTGTACGAAGAGGCGTACAACCGATACGTTGAAGGCAAAGAGCTGTTTCTGCAGCGACGCTACCTCGATGCTGGCGCCGCATATCGCCGTTCTTATGCCGCCGTCGCGACGGGCCGTGCCCTCTACGCTCTGGCGCTCTCCTACGAGAAAGGCGGCGACATCGTTCAAGCGCTCGAGGCGTATCGTCGGTATGTCGAGCTGCCCGAATGTCCCGCTCCTGAAGACCACTGCGCGTCACGGCGCGTCGAAGTCCAAGGCATTGTTGCCAAGCTCCGGACCAAGGTCGGTGAGCTCTCGATCGAGGTCGATGACGGCGTTGAGTTGCTTGGCATCGAGGTCGGCGATCGCATCATTCCCGCCGAGGACTTTCCGATCATCCTCGCGCCCGGACACTACGAGATCCGCGAGCGAGGATACGGCCCCGGCGACGTCCGCATTCGGGAGATCGATCTGGAGGCGGGCCAGGTGTTTTCGCTGCTGGTCGTCGACTTCAACACCCCGAGCCAACCCATTCCCAGCGAGGGCTCCGATCCGGGGCCTCCCTCCAGCCCTCGCAACCGCCTCACGGAAGAGGAGCGGCGCCGGCGGCTGAGAATCGCGTTCTACGCGGGCTTGGGCGCAACGGGTGTCGCCGGCATCGCCACGGGCGTGGTTGGCGGCCTCACCCTACGGGCGTATCGAGACCAGGAGGACCGATGTCGCGGGACGTGCCCTGACACCGTCTACCCTCTGGAGGAGCGTGAGCGCGTGGAACAGCTTCGGCCTGTGACCAACGCGCTCGTGGGCGTGACGGCAGGTTTGGGCATCACGACCGTGGTGCTCGGTCTGTTCGCGTTCACGGGCAAGCAGGGTCGGGGCTCCAGGGCCAGCGTCACGCGCGTGACCCCCACGCCCGGCGGCGTTCGGGTTCGGTTCTAGGAAAATCCCGCTACACTGCGCGGCATGCAGGACTGGCGCTGGCCGACCTACACCCCTCGGAACATTACCCTCGAGCAGGTCGTGTACGAAAACGACGATCCCAATCGCGGCGGGGTCCGCGTGAAGGCGAAGGACGGCAAGGTCTATCTGGACGCCGTGGGCGGCATCGGCTGCCTCCCGCTGGGCCACAGTCCCAAGCGCTGGGTGGCCGAGATGACCGAGCAGATGAACACGCTCATCAGCGCGGCGGGGCCGTTTTGGACGGACATCAACGCGGCGCTTGCCCGGCGCATCCTCGACATGTCCCCAGTGCACGATGGCCGGATCTTCTTCGGCAACACGGGGACCGAGGTGACCGAGGCCAGCATCAAGGTTGCGCTCAAGGCGACCGGCCGTGATGTTGTCATCGGGTTCGAGAAGGCGTTCCACGGCCGCTCTCTGGGGTCGCTGTCGCTGACGGCCAACCCGAAGTACCGCGATGGTTTCCTGACGATACCCGGGGACGACGGCAAGCAGTTCGCGCACATGAACGTGGTTCAAGCTCCGTTCGGAGACCTCGAAGCGACGGCGAGATTGTTGGAGCAGTACGCTGGCCGAGTCGCGATGGTCTGCCTGGAGCCGGTGCAAGGGGAGGGGGGCATCAACCCGGCCAAGCGCGAGTTCTTGGTGGGTCTGCACGGGCTGTGTCGGCAACACGGGGCTTTGCTGGCGCTCGACGAGATTGAGGCGGGTAGTGGACGATCGTGGGATTTCTCGGCTTGGAGCACGCTCGTCGGCGATGACCCGGACCTGTATCCCGACATCATCTGGTGGGCCAAGGCGCTGGGCGGCGGCTTCCCGATCTCGGCGGTCGTGGCCCGAGGGGACGTCGCGGCCCACATGGTCCCAGGCACGCACGGCAGCACGTTTGGCGGCAACCCGCTGGCGTGCCGGGCCAGCATGGTGACGCTGGACATCATGCGGGACGACGATCTGTTCGCGCGCGCGGGCCGGCAGCTGGCCACGCTCCAGAAGATCGCCGCAGCCAAACCGATCTCGGCGGTGCGAGAGATTCGAGGCCTCGGCGCAATGCTGGGCATCGACTTTGGCGACGCGGAGCTGGTCTCGAAGTTGGTTGCGGCGACGGCGGAGCAGGGGCTGCTGGTCACGGCCAGCGGCGGGGTCGCGGTTCGCTGGCTGTTCCCCTACTGGGCGGACGAGGACATTCTGTCGGAGGCCTGGGACAAGCTGGGCAAGGCCGTCGTCGCGGTGGGCTGAGCCTCCAACGCGACCGCCAGCAGGAAGCACGGGGCGACGACGAGGCCGTTGATGAGTCCGTGCACCGAGACCATGGGCCGGATCACCAGGACTCCGGGGAGCGAGAGCACGCCCAGCTCGTGCTGCCACGCGAGAATCAGGGTGACCAAGAGCCCGAGGGCGCTGGCGCTACCGAGCGCGAACACGCTCCGCTTGTTTGTCCACCCCGGACTCGGGTCACGAGACCGTGGCGGCCTGAATCTCACCGGATGACCCCGCCGGGCACGGTGCGGCAAGCAGTGCTCGTGCGGCAGCCGCCCTGGGATGTGCGGAAGATGTCCTCGGAACGGTCTCGGGTGTATCGGACACGGACGGGCTCGCAGCCCAGGAACTCCGCGTCTGCTCGGCCCTCGCGAACGTCGTCGATGTCCTGTTTGGCCTGTTTGATCTTTCGACGGGTCCGCCATGAAGGCTGTTGGCCCTGCTGGCGATGGAGCTCCAGATATGAGTCGAGGAGGGTCCGGGTGGTCACGGCAAGGTCCGGGTCGTTGGTGCGATGGGCGAGGCACGTCTGGGCGTGTGCGAGCTGCAGCACGAGCTCCTCCCCGCTTTCGTCGAGCAGGGCCTCGGTGGGCCGCTCGAGCAGGGCCTGCTGCAAACTGGTCGCGCGCGCGTAGTGGTTCCGAGCCCTCGCGGAGGCCAACGGTGCCTCCGCCGGTTCCTGTTCGAGGGCCTGGGCGCAGGCTGAGAGCAACAGGAGACCTCCAAGAGCGAGCAATACGAGACGCATCACCCTGGCCATGTCCGCGACCGGGCGGATCTATGGTTGCGCGGTCCTCGCCCCAGACACGTGCGTTTCGTTCGTCGAACGCATGCTGCTCGGGATCAGTCGCAACGGGTCGCTGGACGGCGCCTTTCGCAGCGAGGTCGCGTGGAAGCACGGCGAGACGCACGGCCCAGAGATCTTCTTCGACCGGGACGAGTCCGCCGGCCATCGTCACGGGGTGGATGTCGTCATCCGGGGCCGACCTGCACCGGGATGTCTGCGTACTCGATCATGTCGCAGTTCTCGAGCTCGACGCTGAGGAAGTCCCCGTTCCAGGGGCCAAGGTAGCGCGATGGCCAGCCGTAGCCGTTGGGGTTGGAGCTGGCGTAGACCGTGGCGGAGTAGTAGATGATCTCGTTCGAGCACTCGACCAGGTTCTGAGCGCCGATACGCACGCGCAGTCGTTCGCTCGGATTGAAGCCGGAGGCGGGGAGGCCGAAGTCGGCGTACGTCTGCGGGGTGTTGGGGACTTCGAACCAAAACTCCGTGAGCTTGTTGCAGGACAGCGTCCTTTGGGTGGTGCGGCTCAGCGGGACCTGGGCTGTTCCGCTGGACGTGCTGTACTGCAGGTAGGGCTCATCGCACCGGTCGAGATCGAACCACGGGTCTCGGGTCACGACGTTGAACTGCGTCGTAGAGTCTTGAGAGCTTGGGTAGTCCATGCTCGCAAGGGTGATGTCCTGCGTGTACAGGTTGTAGAAGCCTCGTCGCTCCGAGCTGTTCGGTTCGTCGGGCTCGGCGTCACATCCCACGCCGGCCGTGGCGAGAAGAAGGGCGGGGGCGAATAGCCAGCGGGAGATGCGGTTGGAGCTGCGCTGTCTCATGCCAAGTAGCAGAGCACCGCGCCCTGCTTAATGGGATTAACCGTGAAATATCCTCGTGGTCTGGGTGCTCCGGCCAACCACCGGCGAGCACGCTGCGACCTGGCTCTGGCTCTGGCTCTACCGCTTCCAGGGCGCCTGATCGACGCCGACCGCTCGGCTGTGATGCAGCATGTTCGCCCGCCGCGTCTCACGGATCGAGTTCTGCTCGCGGGCGCCCTCTACGAGTTCGTAGCCAAGCAGGGCAAAGACGCGGCCCTTGTAGAAGAGCGGGCGGGCGTTGCCGTACCAGTCCACGCGTCATGATGTCTTACTCGTGGGGAACGTCGGCCGAAGCGCTTCGCTTACATGCCCGCCAGAGCCCCTGGGCGAGGCTGTTTTCAACGTTTGTCGGTGGTCGTCGGTCTTTGCCTGATCATCGACGCTCGCGCCACTTCTTGCGATCGGCTCGACGCAGTTCGAGCGCGAAAGATCGCGTCGTCGAGCGTCAGGGGCACGACGTACACCGGGGCATGGTAGCCCGCCTGCCGGTCGGCAACTCTTGCGCGCGAATGCATCGCGACGGGGGGCGATACTGTGGCCATGAAGCTCGGCCTCAGAATCAAACGCATCGAGACGCAAGAGTCGCTGATCGCAGAGTTCGAGTCGCTCGAGGATGCGAAGACCTGGGTCGCACAGCGGCCGGACATGGTGGAGGTGCTTGGTGTCGTTGATCCCAAAGCGGTAGGGCAGGCGGCCTTCAACGAAATTCGGGACGCGACCCGTCCGCTCGATGCGGCTGAACTCGCCGGGCGAGACGAGGCGAGGGAGGCACAGCTGGCTCAGATGCGGGAGGCCGATGAGCGGGAGAGTGCGCGTACAGGCTTGGCCGGTCGCATGCGCCTCGCCCCCCCGGAGCCACCCCCGGATCCGTCGTCGCTGCCCGAAGGGGTGCCCACAGAGGTCATGGTGATCCGTTGGCAAAAGGGCGCTCCGATCGCGAACGTCGCGGACAGGCGCCCGATCCCGGCCGAGGTTCGGGACGCGGTCGACGTCTGGATCGCCCAGCGAAACAAGTGGCTGCACGCAAAACGGATGCACGTGGGCCGGGCGGAGCTTCGCGTGCGGCCGGGTGAGCTCTCCGGAGCCGGAGAGGCCGAGCGCATCGAGATGGGCGCGAGCTACAGCCAACTTCCGGGCTGGTCGGACGCGTAGGGCCAGACAAGACCGCGCCCAATGAGCGTGCCACCAGGACGCCAACCTCGGTATCGTGGAACCATGGGGCGGATATTCCTTGGCGCACTCTTGGTGTCGGGCTGTGGCGATGCTGCAGACGAAGGCTCCATCGAAGGAGACACGACGGGAGCGATCGGCACGAGCACGGGCGAGGTAGCCGCCCCGACTGCTGGGACCAGCACCACGGGCGGAGCGTCTGACGCAGCAGGCGGCTCGGACGAGGGCAGCACCGATGTCGGCGACAGCTCCGTCCCGGCGGTGACCGGCATGATGCGCGTGCTGAGCTACAACGTTGCGGGCCTGCCCGACGCCCTTTCGGGCAGCAACCCCCTCGTCAACACGCCCCTGATCAGCCCGAGGCTCAACGAGTTCGACCTGGTCCTGGTGCAGGAGGACTTCGCGTACCACGCCGAGCTGTCCGCGGACGCAGAGCATCCCCATCAGTCGAGGCCGGGCGGTGGTGGTGCCTTCGGCGACGGGCTCAACCGCTTCTCCCAGTCCGCCTTCGAAGCTTTTGAGCGCACGGGCTGGACCGAATGCAACGGGACCACCAGCAACGGAAGCGACTGCCTCACCGGGAAGGGGTTCTCAGTTGGGCTGCACGAGTTGGGGCCCGGGGTGGAAGTCGATGTCTACAACCTCCACATGGACGCGGGCGGATCCCAGGAGGACATCGCGGCTCGTCAGGCTCAGGTTCAGCAGATCCTTGGGACCATCTCCAGGCGTTCGGGCAGCCGCGCGGTGATCGTCGCCGGCGACACCAACATGGACGAGGAAGACGAGGCCGACTTCGTCACTTTGCTGGAGGGCGCTGGGTTGACGGACGCATGTCGGGAGCTGGCGTGCGGCGACGAGTTTCGCATCGATCGCATCATGTTCCGCAACTCCGACAGCGTGGAGCTGATGCCCACGTCGTGGCTCGTGGACCTGTCGTTCGCGGACGACGCGGGCGAGCAGCTGTCGGACCACGAAGCCGTGGTCGTCGAGTTCGACTGGGCGTCGCGCTAACCCGCCTGCCCGCCGGCGATCGCCGCGGTCGCGCTCCGGTGCGCGCCAAGCCTCGAAACAAAGCTGACATAAGGCTGTCAAAAAGGTGTGCGAAGAAGGAGACCGAAACGGCGCAGCGATGTGCCCAACCCCTGGAAATCACATGAGCATCACCTTCTATTTCGCCCCCATGTCCACCGCCGCGACCGTCCACTGGAGCCTCGAAGAGCTCCAGATCCCGTACGAGGCCGTCGAGGTCAACCTCAAGGACGACGCCAACAAGAAAGCAAAGCTCGGACCCGTGAACCCCAACCTGGCGGTGCCGGTGCTGGTCCACGACGGGACCGTCATCTTCGAATCGGCCGCCATTCAGATCTACCTGGGCGAAACCTTCGGCGTCGACAAGGGCCTGTACCCCAAGCCGGGCCCCGAGCGCGGTGAGGCGCTGAAGTGGCTGGTGTGGACCAACGTCACGCTGAGCGAGGCCGTGGGTCGCTGGCTGCGCAGCACGAAGGGCGAAGAGACCCAGGGGAACGCAGCCGCCGGCGCACAGGCGCGCAAAGACGTCGCCCGGCTGCACGCGATGGTGGAAGCGCAGCTTGGCGAGCGAGAGTACATGCTCGGGCCGAACGTCTCGCTGGTGGACTTCCACCTCGTGTCGCACTTTCACTGGATGGCCTTCTGCGGCATCGACCTGTCCGCATATCCAAACGTGGCCGCGTGGGTCGAGCGCTGCTCGGCACGTCCCGCCAATCAAAAGTTGATGGCCGCGTGAAAGATCAGGAGTCCGCGCGGAGCACCACCGCGCGGACGATTCGATCCAGCCGGAAATGACGCCGTTCGCCCGCATCCAGGTCTTCAGCGTCCAGCCGGGTCTCGTGCCGCTCCATCAGGACGGCGCGGATGCGGATCCGCCGCGTCGTCTCGTTGTGGTCGCCGTCGACGTAGACGATTCGCAGCGGCTGCTGCTCGAACCATGCCCGCTCGACCGCGGCGCGCACCTTCTTGTCGCTGGGCAGTGCGGGGACGCCCAAGAACGACAGCTCCCCCAGACGCGCCAGCAGTTCGCGCTGCGCCGATCTGGTCAGCGCTGCGCGTACTTTATCGAGCGCTGACTCGAGCGTGTCTGTGAAGGGCAGGAGGCGAGTTTCGATGGCGTGGCGTCCCATCGCGACCAACAAGGCCGCCTCCCGTGCGGTGAAGTTGACCGGAGGCAAGCTATAGCTCTTGTCCAGGGCGTAGCCACCCCCGCGACCGCGCTCGGCCGCGAGCGGTAGGGACGCTTCGCGCAGCGAGTCCAGATCGCGATAGATGGTGCGCAGCGTCACCCCGAAGCGTTCGGCCAGCACCGCCGCGGTGACGCCGGTCCGACGACCCCGCAGGTACTCGGTCAGCGCGAACAGACGCTGGGTACGCTTCATTCAGCTGACATACCGCTGACAATCTCTGGGGGCAACCCGGTTGGGACGGGTGGCAAGGAGTCCTGGAGCCGGGTTACCCACCGGGCGGCGATCTCGAGGTCATCGTTCAGCTGTGTCATGGGCATTTCCCGACCGGCGATGGCCGGCCCAGGATCGAACCACTCACACCCAATTGCATTGCGCAGATTCGGCCACCAGCTGCAGCGAGCGAGATCCTCGTCGTCGGATTCTGAGAGCAAGCTGAAGGGGTTAGCCTCATTGCGTACCACCACGAGGTACGGAGTTTCGATGAGTGCTGCGGTGTGCTCGGCGTCGTACAGCAGGGCCGGGCGCCATTCCTCCGTGAGGGCGGTGACCCCTTCCTCACGAATCATCTGCAGAATCTTGTAGTCGTAGAGGTACGTCCCGACAGCCGCGCGGCGTTTCACATCGAAGCCCAGGAGCAGCGTATCTGCGGCGAGCAGTTCAACCTCGGCGCGAAGTGGAGTGTCGGGATCGGGGTGCTGCACCTCCAACAGATGCGCAAGCGGGAGAGCCTCAACGAGCCCGCTCGCCGCCACCATGCCGCTCATCAAGCTCCGGTTGCTGGCGAGGAGTTGGCGGTCCATTCGGATGATGTTGGCGAGTCGATCCTTCGCCTCGTCCCATTCCCCCTCGAGCGCAAGCCGGGCGCAGACACCCGTGGCAAGCCCGTGGACTTGGAAGTAAAAGAAGTGCCGGCAAGCCGTGCCAACCTCGCCATTGCATCCGTCGGCGAACGCGGGGGCACGCGAGGCTCGGTCCCACACCGCGAGCGCTTCGGTGTGGTCCTCGGACATCGGCGCGCGAAGTCCCTGAGCGCTCTCCTGGAGGTCCTTCCAACGCACGGCGGCTGAGACCTGCTCATCCTTGTACCGGTACGACACCATGGTCAGGTCGGAGGTCTCGAGCGTGAGTTCCTGCGACGCCTCCTGGAACTGGGTCCAGCCGTTGTCTGCGGTGGCGGGCAGCTCAGGAAGGTCGGAGCTCGTCACCAGGGGGGCTGGCAACTCGCCGCTATTGCCCCACGCGATCATGGCCGTCAGACCCAGTGCAATCGCAAGCCCGCCAACGATGAAGGTCGTTCGTCGGCGTCGGTTCACTGATCACACTCTACCATCGGGCGAACGCTCTATTCCCAGCGGGGCCATCCACATTCGCGCCCGTTTTCACCGCATGGCGGGCTTCAGCCAGTAACGTTTCGGCGCTGAAGCGGGTAGGGTCTCAGCACATGCTGCGACGACTCGCTCCTTTCGCGCTCCTTGCGATCGCTTGCAAGCCGGCTCCCGCAGAGCCAGCGCCGGCATCTCCGCAGGAAGCCGCGCCCATGGCCTCGGCCGACCCGGCGCCCGCGGAGGCAGCCCCCGAACCCGACGCTCCGGATTCACCGGCAGAGCCCGAGTCGCCGACGGAGCCCGAGGTTCCGGCCGAGCCCGCGGAGCCGCCAACGTCGGGGCCCACCGTCGAGGCACCGCCCGCGTCCTCCACCACAAAGACTGCGACCGCGCTGCCCAAGCCGCTGTTCAAGACGGTGAAGGCCAGCTGCGGCCGGGACGCTGGGGTCGGCACCAAGCTCAAGTCATTTCGCCTCAAAGACCTCGAGGGCAAGGAGGTCACCAACGGTCGCTATCGCAAGCGGGTGATGCTCGTGAACTTTTGGGGCACGTGGTGCGCCCCGTGTCTCAAGGAGCTTCCCGAGTTTGACCGCCTGTACCGCCGCTACCGCAAGGCCGGCATGACGCTCCTCGCCATTGCCACGGACGAGGAGGCCGAGCCCGTCAAAGAACTCGTCGCGAAGCGCAAGCTCAGGGCGAAGATCTTGCTCGGGGGAGAGGCCTACGCCGGCCAGTACGGGGCGCCGAACTTCCCATTCACCTACGTGGTGGACACCACCGGGACGATCGTCGGCTCGTACCACGGGTACAAAGAGGACTGCATGGGCAAGCTCGAGGACGACATTCGCAACGCGCTCGAGAACCGCTGAGCCGACGAAATCCTCCCTGAGGAGTTTTCCCGCAAAAAACGGGGAGCGGGTTGGGCGGTCGCGCAACAGCCAGGACATGAAGACTAAGAACGTCCCTGGCTTGTTCGTCGCCCTCACCACCCTTGGCGCTCTCGCCCTGCTTGCGGGCTGTGAGAGCTCGGATTCGAGCTCCAGGCCGACAGCCGTACTCGCAGAGACCGAGGGCGCCGCCGATACGGATGACGACGAGGACGCTCCCGTCGACCAGGGGGATACAGACCCGCAGCCCACCCCAGATCCAGCCGACGATGGTGGGGAGACGGACGACGGTGGCGAAACCGGAGGTGTCGTTGGCGAGACTGGAGAAGCCGGCGACGAAACCGGCGGAGAGGACGAGACGACCGGTGACGAGATCCCGATGGCCGAGCTCGACGGCGATAGTGAAGTGAATCCCGCGGTGCGGGCACAGTTTCGCGCGACCTCGCCGGCGCCTGTTTCCGTCGACGCCCCGCTGTTCAACGACGATGCCATCGACACGCAAGGGCTGCGGTATCAGGGCGAGGTTTCCAACCCCGGCGACCAACACGATTTCGTCGCGTTCAACATCGTCCCCGGCCAGGTTGACCCCTACATCCGGATGTTCCTGGGTTGTGGTCAGCCCGGACTTGGGTCGGACTCGGTGCGCGCCCAACTCTTCCACGAGGACGGAACCCTGCTCGACACCGTGGTCTGCGGCGACGAGGAGCAACAGATCCTGCTCGAAGACGCGAGCTCGGCCGCCGGGTATCTGGTGCGGATCGAAGTGCTCGATGCCAGCGAGCTGTTCGACACGTACTCCCTGGAGATCAACGCCTACTGTTTCCAGCAGTGTGATTTTCAGCCCTCGGGCAGCTGAGCCGAGACTACGGATCCGCGACGACCGTGAAGTTGTCGTACTCGAACGTGACGCTCTGGCTGCCCGATGCCCCGAACGATCCCGGATCCGTGATCCGGGTCGGGTCGTTGTCGATCAACTCCACCGTTTGAATCGGAGTCCACGCACCGTCGACCAGACCCTCGACCATACCGAAGAGTTCAACCGGGTCGGTCCCGGTGACCCGGAGGCTGAGCCGATGCGTCTGTCCCTCGGGCAGTGGGGGGTCGATGGGTTCGCTGTTGTTGAGCGCGAAGCTATCGCCCTCGACCCGGGAGATGTCGATTCTGTCGGGCTGCGAGAGGTAGACGATGTACGCGTTGAGCGATAGCGGCTCCATACCCAAACTGTCCTCTTGAATGCGGGTATGGAGCTGCGGGGTGGAGAAGTTGAAGTCGCCCACGTGGGTGAACTCGATGGAGACCTCCAGGTTGAGCAGGGCTTCTTCAAAGGGGCGGTAGAAGACCGAGTCCTGGTACGCCATGGGCACGTCGTCGAACACGACCCGGCCCCGTGCCAACGCGAACGTGCCGGGCGAGCGCTCGATCCACCCGTTGCCCAGGTCGGGGGAGTCTGGCCGATCGAAGTCGTCGCTCCACATGTCGACCGGGGCGCCGGTGGTGCTTTCGCTGCCGCCGCTGCCGCTGGTGACACCCTGGCTGGAGCTGCTTGTCGAGTCGGGTCCGGTCGGTTGGTCCGTCGTGCTGCCCTGGCCGGTCGCGCTCGAAGACTGCGGAAGGTCGGGCTCTGTGGTGGAGGACGCCGATCCCACGGTGCTCACGTCCGTGGTCGATCCGGCCTCTGTGGTCGGGACGCACACTCCCGCCAGGCCGTCCCCTGCCTGCGCGCCATAGCGACGCGCGGATTCGCAGTCCGCGGCAGGAAAGGAGCAGTAGCTGTTGAACTCGCAAAAGCCCTGGATCGTTTCGATCTTGCACTCGCTGTCGTCGCCGCAGCGGAAGTCCTCCTGCTTGCAGCCGGGGAGCAGGCCGACCACGCCCAGGGTGAGCATGCCGACGCGTTTGGCGAGCCGTTCCACCGTCGTTGAGAGTACCGCACATCGATCGGTGAGGATTCCAGACAGCCGCCGCAGGTGCCCTGCGCGTGACCGACGTTGCGCTGGAGCGCGGGGCGGCTATCGGCCGAGCAGGAGGGCTCCCTCGGTGCGAGCCTCGGCGTCGGAGACGGCCACATCGAAGCTCGCCACAAGGTCGACCGCCCCGTCTCCATTGAAGTCGCCCCTGCTCAGGAATCGGCCATACAGACGGGCCTGTGGTGGTCGTGGTAGCGCGACCCCCGACGCAGGCGTCGTCCGAGCGGCGGGACGCTGGAGCACAGCCCGCACCGACAACGTGGGCATGTTCGTTCGGTCGAAGACCCAGCTGTGGCCGTCGGTATCTCCGACTGCGCCGAATACCAGGTCGGCAGCACCGTCCTCGTTCACGTCGGCGGCCAGCAGCGAGGATGCTTCGCCATCGATGCGATACCCGCCTCGCCCCTCGCTCAACTCTGCACGGGCACGCACGAACGGCTCGGCAGCACCGTAGACGACGAAGGTGACCGGCCGCTCATCATGATGCAAGTGGCCCGCGGCAAAGTCGTCCCGTCCGTCACCGTCGAGATCTCCGAGTGGGTAGACCGAGACCCCTGGCACAATTCCGCCGGGGATGCTGAAAAATGGCGTCTGGTCTGCGGGCGCGTCGAGTCCTCCGAGGTCGGGGGCTGGAAGCGTGCCCGAGAGCGTTTCACCCCACGGCAGTGTGGCGCCCGAGTGCAGCGACAGGGCCCCGCCGATTGGACTCAGAGCCAGATCGTCGTGCCCATCTCCGTTGACGTCACCGACGCGCCGCGGAGAATCCACGGGGTCGAGAATCAGGATGCTGTCGCCGGGCAGCGAACCCTCGCCGAAGTCGGACCAGTTGGCGCGGCCGCGAATCACGCCGACCGTCCTGCTATCGCTCGTCCAGAAGCGAACGACGAAGTCGTCGATTCCGTCTGCATCGAGATCGCCCGAGGGCCATAATTCGCTGTCCTCGATGGTGAACGCGGGCTCGCCAAGATCGGCGAGCGATCCTCCGTCCGCCCGCGGCCGCCCCAGGAACACGGAGCTTCCGTGCTCTTGCGGGCCGAATCGCGCGATGTCGTCAAAACCGTCGCCGTTGATGTCCCCCAGCGCAACCAGCCCTATAGGGGATTCTGGGGCATGATCGCTCGCTCGAACAACAAGATCTGGCTCTTCAGGAATCTGCGCGTCTGCTCTGCCATAGACGATCGCTGCCACGCCCTCGGCCCCGCCCGTGAGCACAATGTCGTCGAGTCCGTCGCCGTCGAAGTCCCCTACGAAGTGACTCCAGTTCCAATCGCGGAAGGCTTCGGCGGTCTCGAACCACGCTTCCCCAGAGGGCTCGGTCGTTCGATCTGTGCAGGCGAAGAGTGGCAGGAGACACGGAAGCAGTAGGAGCCGACGTTGCATCGACTCTTCTACACGGCCGCGCGAGCCTCCGAGTTCCCGTCGCCGACGTCTGGAGCCCTCATGCCTCCATGGCAGGCACCGAGCTCGTCTCCCCGCCTGTGTCCACGCCCATCACTCCGAGCAGGCCGCCGAAGATCTCCTCTTCGGTCATGTTCCGGCCCGTCTCGGGTGCGCCGGTCCCCGGGTCAAACCCGTAGGTCATGCCCGTGGATGGATCGCGACCGCCGAGCACGGTGTTGCCAGCGACCATGGGGGAGAGGCTCAACAGCCCGTTGTTGAGGTCGTGGCCGGTGCCGAACTCGCCCGCATTCGCGACTCGGTTCTTGGACCGCCCAAAGTCGGTCGCGACATGGATCATCGTTCGGTCCCACAGGCTCTGGCCGTCCTTCCACTCCTCACCCTGCAGCAGGGTGATCAAGCCGTGGGCGACCTCGTACAGGCGGCTCCACATGAACGCCTGCGTGCTTCGGTGTCCCTGGTGGGAGAAGTCGAAGGCGATGGGTGGGTTGGCCATGGAGCCCTCGGGCAAGCCGCCGCCGCCCAGAGAGGCGCCGTCCTCGAGCACGAGGTCGAAGCTGGGGCCGAGGGTGACGGTGACGCTGACGCGGTTCTTGATCAGCAAGAAGGCGAGCGCGGCCTGAGCGTGCAGCGGGTCCCAGTCGTAGTTGGGGAAGGCGCTGCGTACGAGGGCGGCGTCGGGGGAGGGCTGAAGCCCGCGCGCGGAGAGGTTGTAGGGCGCTTCGTCGGGCACGAACAAGAGCTGGTCGATGAGCGACGCCTGCTCGATGGCCGCCTGGTTGGACCCCCGAAGCCCGGTCCAAGCACGGATGGCGTCGCTTCCGGCAAAGGCTTGGTTGAAGCGGGAGTTCACGTCGAGGACGTCGTTGCGAAGCGCTCGTGCGGTGGCGAGCACGCCGGGGTCGACGGGGTGCGAAGTGCCGCGCGATCCGTCGAGCGCAAGTGGCCACAGTGCCGGGTTGGCGACCTGCTCACCGTAGGCCCAGGCGGGCAGGGAATCGTCGCCGCCGCGCTGGGTAAAGTTGGTCCCCGTGGTGAGGTGCACGTTGGGCAGAGGGAACGCCGCGCCGTACTGGTTGGCGACGGCTTCCTGAAGCGTGCGGCCGCGCCATGCTCCGTTGCCCGTCACGGCGCGCGCCTGGGCGACCTGGTGGTTGACGCTGGTCGTGGTCAGCGTCGAGACGAGCATGTCGTCGTGGTGCGCGTTGATGAACTGCGCCTGCCCGGTGCTGAACGGGACCGGGATGGGCCCGACCGCGCCCAGTGAGGCGTCGACCGCCGAGAACGGGATCGATGGATCGAAGTCGGCCATGGCCTGATCCGGAAAGCAGTTGAGCGTGGGTGCGGCAATGCCCGCCTCGGATGTGCTGATGGCCAGCGGCCCGTCGATGATCGATGCGCCCCCGGAGGCGCACAGCACGATGAGAAACCGGGGATCTTCGGAGCCGCCGGCATGCCCGGGGCGAATGCCGGAGAGTCCCGCAAACCCACCCGCGGCGGCCGCGGTGAGACCCTGCAGTGCACGCCGTCTTGTGATCTTGGAGTGTGACATCAGTAAAACAGCGCCTCGGTGGAAGTTGCGATGACGAAGCACGCCATCTGGGCCCAGGTCTGGGCGCGACCATCGTTGGGGAGGTCGTCATGCATGGAGCTGATCGCGACCGTCTCGGCCTCGGTGGCCTCGCGCAGCAGCAGCTGTCGGTACAGCCGCGCTACGACGGCGTCGCGGTCGGAGGCAGTCGAGGCTTCTCCGGCGGCAACCTCCTGGAACGAAGCGGCGTTGCCCGAATCGGCGAAGTCCTGGGCCGCTCGTTCGCCGCACGCCGACAACGCGATGCGGTCGACGGCGATGGGGGCGGTGATCGGTGTGGTTTCCAGGGGCTCGAACAGGCGCAGCCCGAAGGCATCGACCTCGCCCAGAGCGATCCGATGCACGCCGATGCAGTCGAAGGCGTCAAGCTCGGAGCACAGGGCTTCTCGCGGAAGCGAGAGTGCGGTCGAAAGATCCGCGGCATACCGCTCGGCGGTCTTGAACTTGACCCGTGGCCGCGCAGACGGAGCCTGCTCGCCGGGCTGTGGCCCGCTGTCATCCCCGGTCTCGTCCGCAGAGCCCTCGGTCTCGCTCTCGGTGCTGGAGGCGCTGCTCGCTGAGGTGGGTGCTTGCGTGTCGGTGCCGCCGGTCGACCCGGAGTCGTTGCCCGAGCTCGTGCCCCCCCCGCCGCACGCGAGGATGGTGGCCGTGCACAGACCCAAGAGAAGAGTGCGATGATCAAGGAACACTGTAGGCCTCCGTATCGATGAGGTCGTGCAACATGGCTTCGATGTCGTAGCCGTGCACGGTGGCAAGGTCGGACCCCAATGCGACGAACGCCTCGGTCTCGAGCGCACCGGGGCGCTCACCCACGAGCAAGACCCAGTAGTCCATCACTGTTGCGCTGGCGAACTCGTCGCTGTTGGCGGCGACCTGGGCCCACTCGACCACGTTGGCGACGGGCTCACCGAGGAGCCAGCCCTCCTCGGGCGTGTCGTCGACGTTGGGTTGGGTGCTGTCCGCGAAGGCGACGAGGCGATCGGCGTTGTAGTCGCCCGAGCCTCCGGCGCCTCCGATGCCGTTGTAGCGGGAGAACGGATACGACAGCGGGTCGAGCGTGCGGTGGCATCCCGCGCACGTCTCTTCGGTGACGCCTTTGTCGTCGTAGTCGATCAACGTCTCGGTGCCTGGCGGCTCGATCAACCCCTCGAGCTTGGCGATGTCGGTGCCGAGATAGGAGCGATAGGCTTGGGCTGCGGTCGTGCGCGGGATGGCGGTGAACATCGTGTTGATCACGAAGAACCATCGCGACGTGACCATGCCGGCTCGAAGCTCGACCGGCGTGAAGACCTGGACGTCGCCACCGCGGCTGCTCTGTTCGGCCTCGCTCATCACGTAGTACTCCGTCGTGTCGCCGTCGTTGCGGCCCACGACGTACTGGGCGAGCAGGAGATCCCGAACGTCGCGCCCGTCGGTCTGGGCCCAAACGAAGAGGTTGTAGTCGTCGTCGTAGTCAGCCAGCGGTACACCGCCTTCGCTCGCGCCGCTCTTGATCGCGGGCAGGGGTGTGATCTTGCGGTGTGCCAGCTGCCACAGCACCCCCCCTTCGCCGCGCCAGAACTCGGTGTCGAGGCAGGTGTCGAGCGCCTCATGAATGCGCGCGCCCGGGTCCTCATCCATGCTGACCGCCTCGAGTTCGGCCAGCGTTGGGCTGTGGCCGCACACGTCGAGCATCACCTTGCGCAACGTGTAGGCGGCGTCGGGGTTGCACACGTCGTATTGCCATTGTTCGCGACCGGCGGTGTCCTCACAGGTGGCGCCTCCGGGGGTGTCGTCCGCGTCGGAAGGGTCTGAGCCCGCGAGCAACTCCTCGTAGTTGGCATAGCCGTCCTCGTCGGCGTCGAGGTCTTCGACGGCAAAGAGCGCGTCCGCGAGCCCGTCGGTGAACGCCTGCATCGAGACCGACCCGTTGCCAGGCCAGGCCGCGGCTTCGACCTGCTCGCCAAAGACGTTGCGCGGAGCCTCTCCGGCACTCTGGTGGCAGAGGCTGCAATCCGGGACCGAGCCTGCGCAGGCCGGCATCGTGGGATACGTCTCGCAGACCAGCGCCGGCGCGTGCGGCTGGGCGATGGCGACGGGCGCTAGCAACCACACCGTCCCGCCAACCCAGGGGGCAAGGCATCGAGTTCTCCTTCTAGGCTCGTTCAACACAGGGGTTCTCCTGTCAAGACGCGTTGCATCCTGACCCTCTGAGTATTCGGGGGCGAAGGCCTTGAGACAATCGTACAAGTTACGTAGTTCTGCCGACGGTCTCCGGTCCGGTCCGTTTCGATGGTTGCCCGGGTTGCCAGCGCAAGTTCCGCGCGGTGGAGCGTCGGCGGCCAGGTCAGCCGCTGTCTCAGAGCGTGTCGGCCATCGTGATGCGAGAACGGATGCGCGTCGCGTCGTGCGGCATCTCGATCTCTTCGTAGGTCTGCGCGAGCGCGACGTACATCTGCCGAGCAGCGTCGGCTTGTCCCATGTCGGCGACGAGGTCGGCGTGGGCCTCGCGGACCTCTGCCCATTCCAGGCTTTGTGGGCCCAACGCCGAGGCGAGCGCGGCCTCGGCCTGCTTGAACCTCTTCAGAGCGGCCGGGTATTCGCGCTTCTCGTGGTGCAGGTAGGCGTAGGTCGCCTGGACTTGGGCTGTGAGCACCGGCTCGTCGGGGAGTCGCGTCGCGAGGTATTCGTCGGCTTGCTCGAGACGCCAGGTCGCCTCGTCGTAGCGCCCAAGACCAATCTGATACTCGGCGAGCTTCTTGAGGTCCCAGACCAGCGAGCCGTCGATCGCACCGGCCTGCTCGGCTGCGTCGACCAGGCGCTGTATGTCCTGGCGCGCGGCATCCAGGTCTCCTTCGTGGGCAGAGATGGCGGCGCGGGTCCCAAGCAGACGCCTCGTCTCTGGACCTCCATCCGGTTCGAGGGCGACAGCGAGTGTCATCCCCTCCGCAATTGTCGAGCGTGCCTCCACCCACTTGTCTCGCAGCGTGAGCGTCTGTGCCAGCGCGTTCTTGGTCCGAGCAACGTAGGGGTGCTTGGTGCCAAATGCTTGCGGCATGAGCTCTGCGGTTCTGCGCAGCATCCTCTCGGCGTCGTCGAGCCGGCTGAGCGCCTGATAGTTGTTGCCGAGGTTTCCGTGGCCGATCGCGACCATCGGATGCTGGGGTCCGAAGTGGGCCTCGGCAATCTCGAGCCCCTCCTCGTAGTAGGGAAGCGCGGCCTCGGGCCCTTCGTAGGACAACACGACCGAGCCGCGGGTCGCCAAGAACTCGGAAAAAACCTCGGGATAGTCGTCGGCGTTTGGCCGCAACAGATCGTCGGCCCGCTCGAGCTCGGCCAGTGCTTCTTTGCCCTGACCGATCCGGTCGAGCATCTGCGCGTGCGTGTACAGAAGCACCGCGCGATCCGCATCGCGGTCTTTGGAAGGCTGACGCTCCAGCTTTTCCATCTGCGCGACGGCGTGGCCGTACCAGGTCTGGGCGGCGTCGAGGTCGTCGGTGCCAAACGTGTGCAGGGACATGGCGTAGCGTGCCGCGTCCATGGCGACGAGCGTGGCATCGCAACGGATCGCCTCGAAGTACGCCGCCTGGGTGTCCTCCAGGGCATCTTCGTACCTGCCCCGTCCGTTCTCGAGCTGGGCGCGAAGGAACAGCACGGCGGCCGACGTTGGACAGTGCTCGGCGTCTGCCGCCGCGCGACCGGCATCGGACAACAGGGTCTCGGCTCGGTCGTAGTCCCCCACCGAGTGGGCTGCTGACGCCTGCTGACGGAGTTGCTCGGCCTTCGCAACCGCTTCGCGCTGCACGGGGTCAACAACCCGGCGCTCGGTTTCCAGCCCGCACGATGCGGGGGAGCTGAGGCCACCGACCATCTCCATGCCGAGCCTCACCGTGTTGGGGTCGGATACCGCAAGTTCTCCGGCGACGGCCGACAGCTCGAACAATCGACTCCGAAGGCAGTCCTGCTGCGCCTGTACGCGCTCCACTTCGCAACCGGTCGGCCACGCTTCGACCCAGCGCTGGGCATAGTCATCGAGCTCGGCCAACACACGGGTGGACGAGCTTGCGGCGAACGGAAGCCCGGTCTCCGCGAACGCGTCTCGCACTGCGTCACGCTGTGGCTCCGCCCAAATCTCGGCGAGTACGCCCTGCGGTGCATCGCACGCTGGGGCTTCCGGCGCGAGCAGCAACGCGGCAGTCCCTGCCCCGCCAAGGACCGCAACGCTGGCCAGTTGCCATCGCGGAAACCGACGGGGTTGCGCGGCTTCGTAGAGACCATCGACCAGCTCGGGAACTGAAGGCCATCGCGCTGTTGGGTTGGCGCTCAGCCCTCTGACGACGACCTCGTGGACGGCCAGGGGCACCGTCGTGTCCGCAGGACGATCCTCGATCTTGCCGCCCCACTTCTTGCGCGAGAGCTCCTGATGCCCATCGGCTTCGAAGGGGCGTTTGCGGTAGAGCGCCTCGAAAAGCGCCACACAGAAGGCGAACTGGTCGGTGCCGGGGGTTCCGGGAGCTCCGGCCTCTTGCTCGGGAGCCAGGTAGTAGGGCGTCCCCACGATCGTTCCGGTCTGGGTCAGTCGGTTGGACTGCAGGTAGACATCTTCAGAAGAACCCGTCGGCGTGGGATGATCCGTTGTGTCCTCAGAGGACACTGCGAGTCCGAAGTCCATCACGCGAACCGTTTTCACGAGCCCCGCGTCGTTCAAGTCGAGCATCACGTTGGCCGGCTTGAAGTCTCGGTGCACCACGCCAAGCCGATGCGCCGCATCGAGGCCAGCCGCCGCTTGTTTGAAGACGCCCAGAACGTCCCGCCAGGGTCGGGGCGTGTCGAACCAATCACGGAGCGTCTGGCCACGGATGAGCTCCATGGCCACGAAGACGTCGTCCCCCTCCGTACCCACGTCATACACGGGCACGACGTTGGGGTGTCGGATCGCGGCCATCGTCTTGGCCTCGCGCAGCAGCCGAGCGGCCGCGGTCGGGGATGGCTCACGAACCACTTTGATCGCCACCTCGCGATCGAGACGCGGATCGTAGGCCCGAAGCACCTGCCCCATGCCCCCGGAACCGAGCAGGCCTCGGACGACATACCGTCCGAATCTGGGTTCCTCCACTGTCACAGGCGTCAGAATACCACGCGTCTATCGACTGTCGTCTGGTCCTGCCTTCGCCGCGCGGCCATAAAGGACGGTGGCCGCGATGTTGAGCGCGGCGATCGGCCCCAGGACGAGCAGCGCCATGCCGGCGGGGGTCAGCTCTCCTTCGGCAATCGAGGCTGCGCTCACCAGCGCAAGGATCAGGACGAAGACGATGGCGAGGCGTCTCGCGCTGTTTCCCTTGGCCTGGCCCAGCGCATCGAACACGGCGTGCACGCTGATGGCGAACAGGATCGCAGACAGCAGGACGCCGGCCCAAGCAAACAGGATGGCCGTGCCAAGGGTGAGCACGACCACGAGCGCGTCCGCGTCTGAGAGCGGGCGAGTCAACCAGTTCGTGGTCGCGAGCCCATTCGCTCCCGTGAGGAGAGCTCCGGCGAGGCCTCCGAGCACCCCGACCGCGCGGGCCGAGTTGGGGACTTTCGGTGGCATGACCCCAGCCTAGTACCGCAGATCTGAAGTCCGTTCCGGGTTTCGGGAGAAGGGGGCGGAGC
>CAYGTG010000013.1:0-15658 GCA_964352485.1 uncultured Nannocystaceae bacterium
GATGACGCAGCGGTGTCTATCCTTCCGCTCGACATAGACGATCCCGCCGCCCTCGCGAGCGCCTTGTCGACCGCGCAGCTTGTCGTGAACTGCGTTGGTCCATACATCGGCAGCGGATCAAGGGTCGCCCGGGCCGCGGTGAACGCTGGCATTGGATACCTCGACCTGGCCAGCGAGCAGGAGCACTACCGACGACTGCAATCGCTGGATGCCGAATGCCGCCAGGCTCGCGTGCCGGTTTTGACCGGACTCGGCGCGTATCCGGGGCTCTCCGGAATCTTGTTGATGGCGCTGTTGCGGCGCCATCCGGATGCCGAGTCAGCAACGATGGCACTCGTGTCCGGACCCGACTCCGACTCGAGTACCGGAGCGGCGCAGGCGGCCTCGGGAATCATCGAGTTGGCGTACGAGCATGCCGAGCTTGTCGATGGAGGGTTGCTCCGGATGCGCCCGGGAGAGTCGCGGGACGCCTGCTTCCCCGCGCCGTTCGGCACAGTGACCGTGATGCGATGGCCACAGATGGAGATCCTCGCGGCCGCGTCGGCAGGGGCGCTTCGGAACTTCTCGACGTTCGTCGCATTGGGAGGCCACCGACCCCCACCGGCGATAGCGCTCCGACTACTCAGCTGGCTGCGACCAACTCCCAAGAGCCGAATACTCAAAGTGTGCAAGTCGACACTCGCGAGGCGACCGACACCAGACAAAGCGTCCGAGAGCACGGACCAGGGCGCGATCGTTATCGCGCTCAACGAACACGGGGCGAGTATCAGCGTGTCGGTAGTCGCGAAGGACCTCGCAGCGGCCACATCCTGGTTGCCGGTGCGGGCGATCCTGATGTTGGCGGACGGCCTCGACGTCGCCGGTGTGGCAACCCCGATGACCGCGTTCAATCCCGATGACGTGCTGGAGGACGCGCAAGCCGAATCCGACACGTTTGTCATCGACGGACTGTGAACCGACCTCACAAGCCGAGTGCAGGGAGCAGAGCGAAACACTGGACGAAGCTCGCGAGGCGCGCGTCAGGGCCTTGCGGCGAATCGAGCACAGCACGCCCTCTAGCAGCTCTCGGCATGGGCGACGGCCTCGCGGGCTGCACGCCCCCTGTTTCCGGCGACCGTCGCGTTCATGGCGTGTCGGAAGACGTGCACGTAGAGAAACCTCCGTAGTCCCGACAAGTTCGTCCCCTTCGTCACGTAGAGGTCGTCTGGATCGTCGAAAATGCCGAAGTCCTCGGCAATTCCTTCTCGCTGAATATACGTCGGCGTGCCGGACCACTCGACTTGCGGGTTCTGCAGGTCATCGGTTGCAACGCCAAAACCGCAAAACGACGTCGCGTCGGGGAATCGCTCTTGCACCGACTTGAGGTAGTCCTTGTCGAGGATGAAGCCTTCGAGAGGCAGCCACTTTCCATCCCACTGCACCTCGACCCAGCTGTGAAGAATACGAGCGGGGGCGAGCGGGAAAAGCCAACTTGGTATGGCGCCCTTCTGTAGGGCTTTATCGATCGTGAACCCATGAAATCGAGTGGGAATGCCCAGCGCCCGCAGCAGCGCAACGAGCAAGTTTCCCTTGGTGTTGCACTGGCCGTAGCCGTCACGGAGGACCTCGCTGGCGACAAGGTCGTCTGAGCGGTTGTAGCCGAATCGGATTTCGTCCTTGACGAAGGTGTATGCCGCTCCAATGCGGTCGTAGGGACTCAGAGTCGTCCAGTTTCGGGATACGACAAGCGCCTGGATTGACGGGTCGTCGTAGTTGGCGACCGGAGTTCGTTCGAGCCATCGAGCCTCGCTGGGAGTCTGCTCTGCCATGACTCCAGCATGGCCGCCAGGGCGCGGTCACGCTTGAACAAAGTGGCTGTCCCTTGCGAGCTTGCTTGGAGCGATGCCGAAGAGTGCGGTGAACTGCCGAGAGAGGTGCGCGAGGTCCGAGTAGCCGGCAGCGTGCGCAGCCGCGGTCAGAAGCGATCCGCGCGCGACGAGCGAGATCGCGACCAGTGCCCGTCGCCAGATCAGGTAGGTTCGCCACGGCGATCCGACTGTCGTCGAGAAGACGTGAAGGAAGCGGCTGCGGGAGAGGTTAGAAATCGCGAGCGCCTGTTGCAGCGACACGTCAAACCACTTCTGTTGGCCCTCGAGTTCGTCGAGCCAGGCGAGCACGTCCTGGACGCGGTTTTTGCTGTCCATGGAGGCGCGATTCGGCCCCAGGAAGCGCAAGATCGACTTGCCGTGCTCAAGCGACCCGTCCCAAGGTTTCGTGTCCACGTTGGTCGCCGGGGCGCCCCTCAAGCTCGCGGTTCTGAGACTTCGGGCCAGCGCAGAGGCGGAGTCTACGAGGGCGACGAGCCCTTGCTGCAGCTCGAGGGAGTGAGGAACTCCACCGTCGACGAGGGAACACGGCCCGCGGAATTCCTCTTCTCCCACCCGGAGACGAGCGAGGCAACCCGGACCGGCGACGTTGACTTGCAAAGCTTGGTGCTTGTGGGTGCGATTATCCGTAACCGCTCCCCACGCCCAGACGACAGAGTCTGTACGCGCGATGTGAAGCGTTGCGGAGCAGTTGGGGTCCAAAGGGCAACTCGGCCTCTCAGGTCGCATCGTCCCTAGACTGCCCTAACTAAGCTTTGCGAGCAGTCCCTGAGGCAGGTGTCGCCCCCTCCTGCCGATCATCATCGGCCGTCTTCCGCCGCCGGTCCCTGTACGCGAGAAGCCGCAGCGCATTCGCGACCACGACCAGCGTGGACCCCTCGTGCAGGGCAACGGCGGCACCGATGCCTGCAAGACCGAAGATCGTTGCGGGGACGAGAAAGGCGACCATCCCCAGGCTCGCCCATAGATTCTGTTGAATGATCCTTCTCGCGGCCCGGCTTAGGCCGACTGCAAACGGCAAGGCGTGAAGATCGTCCGCCATCAAAGCCACGCCGGCCGTCTCAAGCGCTACGTCTGAGCCCGCCGCGCCCATCGCAATCCCGACGGTCGCCTTCGCCATCGCCGGAGCGTCATTGACTCCGTCGCCGACCATGGCCACCCGCGTTGACGAGCGCGCGAGCTCTGCGATGGCCGCCACCTTCGCCTCCGGCAGGAGATTCCCTCTCGCCTCCCGAATCCCGACGTAGTCGGCCACGGCGTCGGCAACTCGCTGGTTGTCGCCGGTAAGCATCACGGTTCGCTCGATGCCAAGCCGGTGCAGGTCCTGTATGACCTTTCGGGCGCTGCTTCGGGGGGTGTCCATGACCCCAAGAGCGCCAAGGAACTCGTCCCCCGACTTGACGACCATCACAGTGCGGCCATCGGACTCCAGCTTCTCGACCACCCGCCCAACCTCAGCAGGCAGCGAGCCTTCGCGCGTGAACATCCCCGGCTTTCCGATACGGACGGCGAGCTCGCCTACGGTGCCCTGGACACCAAACCCCACGACGGCTTCCACGTTGGCAACTTCGGGCAACTTCGCCTCTGGGGAGAGGCCGGCGGCCGCAGACTCGACGATCGCTCTGGCCAAAGGGTGGTCCGACAGGCGCTCGACCGCCGCGGCCGTCGAGAGCAACATGTCCTTCGTGGTCCCGGAACTCGGTACGATATCGACGAGCCTCGGCCTGCCCTCCGTGAGCGTGCCGGTCTTGTCAAACGCGATGGCCCGAACAAGGCCCAGGGACTCCAGGTCCGCGCCGCCCTTGACCAGCACTCCGCCGCGGGCTGCTCGCGCTACGGCGGCGAGTACCGCGCTCGGCGTGGCGATCGCGAGTGCGCAAGGACTCGCGGCCACCAACACCGCCATGGACCGGTAGAAGCTCGAAGAGAACGGCTCATCGATGACGACCCAAGCGAAGAGCAGCACGACGACAACGGCCAGGATCACAGGAACAAAGCGTCTCTCGAAGCGCTGCGTGAACTGCTGTGTCGGCGACTTCTGTGTCTCTGCCGCCTGCACCATTCTCACTACCCGCGCGATGGCGCTGTCGGTGGCCAGCTTTGTGACGGCCACCGTCAGGGCGCCACCGCCGTTTACGGTCCCGGCAAAGACTCGATGCTCCGGGGGCAGCACCTCGAGGTTCATCTCCGCTGCCTGCACGTCGTCTACGGGCCGCTTGTCGACCGGCAAACTTTCCCCCGTGATCGGGGCCTGATTCACGGGACTGGTACCAGCTACGACGAAGCCGTCCGCCGGAATCCGCGTGTTCGGCTTGATGAGCAGGCGGTCGCCCAGCACGACGTGCTCGACCGGAACCTCCTGTTCCCCACCACCGACTTCATCAAGGCGAAGGGCAGTCTGCGGCACGAGCTTCTGCAACGCTTCGATAGCGTTGCGCGCGCGGCTCATGGCAAACCCCTCCAGCGCGTGCCCGAGTGTAAACAGGAACAAGAGAAGGGCCCCCTCGAACCACTCCCCAAGCATCGCCGCGCCGACCGCCGCGAACAGCATCAAGAAGTCGATCTCGAATCGGCGCCCACGTAGCGCGACGAAGACCTCCTGCACCGTGAACCATGACCCGAGAATGTAGGCCCCCACGAAACAGATCAGCGCGGCCGGCGGGACCACATCGGCCCGGTCGAGAGCCCAGCCGACACCGGTCAAGACTCCACAGGCGAGGCTGAAGACGAGCTCGGTACGCTCCCCGAACAGGCCGCCATGTGCATGCTCATGGTCGTGGTCTGGCCCATGCTTCGGCGCGGCTGCGACTTCCGTACCCCCTGCGATTCGAATCCCCGCACGCGCTGCTGCTGCGACCACGGCAGACCGGGAAGTCGTCCGTGGATCGAACTCAGCGAAGAGTCTCCGCGTACCAAACGCGACCGCGACATGAAGCAGCCCCGGCTCTCCCGCCAGCACCTTTTCAACCAGTTTCGCCTGTCGTTCGTGCCGAAGGCCGTCAACGGCTTCCGCGAGGTGAGCAAACTGGGTTACCAGCCGCGCCCCAGCCTCTTCAACGACCGACCTCACCTGGGTCATTTGAACCGCCGTCGGGTCGTAGTGAAGACACAACGTCGGCGATTCCGCCTCCGACGCATCGACATGCGCGTCCACGACCCCCGACTGCGAGCGCAGCCCATCGAGGAGGCGCTGGATGCACGCTTCGCACTCGCCGGCATCGCCGGGTAGAACGAGAGCGAGGTTGATTCGATGTTTTTTCATGAGCCTTCCTCCTCGCCGCGCGGGACCGTGCGCTCCCCCAACCATGCGTACACCGTGGGGAGCACCACCATCGTCAGGATGGTCGACGTCACAAGGCCTCCGATCACGACAGTCGCTAAGGGACGCTGCACCTCGGCGCCGGCACTGGTGGCAAGGGCCATAGGAAAGAAACCGAGCATATCGGTCAACGCCGTCATCAGCACAGGACGCAGGCGGTCACGCGCGCCCTGCGAGCACGCTTCCTCGAGCGGCTTGCCCTCTCCCTGTAGGTCGCGAACGTGCGAAATGAGGACCACGCCGTTCAGAACGGCGATGCCAAACAGAGCGATGAACCCCACTCCCGCGGAGATCGAGAACGGCATCCCCCGGATGGCCAGCGCCAGCAGACCGCCGGTTGCCGCCATCGGGACGTTCAAGTAGATGAGGAGCGCCGGGCGAGAGGCCCCGTAGTTGACTTGCAGTAGAACGAAAATGAGCAACAAGGCTACGGGAACCGCGATTGCGAGGCGCCCCGAGGCCGCCTGAAGGTTCTCGAACTGCCCCCCCCACGTCACGAGGTAGCCCGGCGGGCGCTCCACCTCGTCGAGCACCCGCTGCTGCGCCTCCAATACGAAGCCGGCGAGGTCACGTCCTCGCACATTCGCTTGGATCACGAGGCGGCGCTGCACGTTCTCGCGGCTAACGCTCGCCGGTCCGTCGTCCAAAGCAATCTTTGCGAGCTGCCCCAGTGGGACGACGGAGCCGCCTGACGTCGAGATCGGGATCCGGCGAATCGTCTCCAGATCCGCCCGCAGGCGTTCGGGGAATCGGACCTGCAGCGCGAAACGCTTTTGTCCCTCGAACACCTCGCCCACGGCGAGCCCGCCCATGGCGGAGACCGCATCGAGCACGTCCTTCGCGTTGGCTCCGTAACGAGCCAGCGCGGCACGGTCGACCTTGATCGTGAGGAACGGCAGGCCAACCACCTGCTCGGCGCTGACGTCGGCTGCCCCTGGCACGCTCGAGACGACCTCTACGACCTCATCGGCGAGGCGCGCGAGGGTCGGAATGTCCTCGCCGTAGATGTTGATCGCAACATCGGAACGCACCCCGCTGATGAGTTCGTTGGTACGAAGCTCGATGGGCTGAGAGAACGTGAACCGCTGTCCGGGGAACTCGCGGTCCATCATCTCTGCCATCTCGGCCACCAGTGCCTGCTTGTTCGCCGCCTCCCATTCATCCGTCGGTTTCAGAATCAGGTAGATGTCCGACATCTCCACCCCCATGGGATCCGTCGCGATCTCGGCCCGACCCGTCCGCGACACGACGGTCGACACCTCGCTCGGAAAGTGCTCCAGCATCTCCCGCTCGATGCGCGTCGTCGTGGCCACGGACTCCTCAAGCGAGGCCGAGGGCAACCGAATCGCCTGCATGGCGATGGACCCCTCGTCCAGCCGAGGAATGAACTCAGCGCCCAGGAACGGCACCACGAGTAGCGAAGACCCAAACAGCGCAACCGCTATGAATCCCGTCGTCCGAGGGTGCCGCATGGTCCGACCGAGCACCGGCAAATACACGCGAAGCGCGGCCCGGACCAACCACGTTTCCTTCTCAACGGCGCCCTTGCGAAACAGGACCGTGGCCATCGCGGGCACAAACGTCAACGCCAGCACGAGGGACGCGGCGAGGGCGAAGATCACCGTCAACGCCATCGGGCGGAACATCTTCCCCTCGATGCCCTCGAGGCTCAGGATGGGCACGTAGACAATGATGATGATGCCAACGGCGAACGCCACCGGCCTCCCCACCTGCAGCACTGCTCGCCGGATGGAGATTTGCACCGATTCTTGGCGCCGCTGTCCGAGCACCCGGACGCAGTTCTCGACCACGACGACGGCTCCGTCTACGATCAGACCGAAGTCGAGCGCTCCGAGGCTCATGAGGTTTCCGGCCACGCCCATCGCCCGCATTCCGATGAACGTCGCCAGCATCGCCAGGGGAATCACGCTCGCGACCAACAGCCCACCGCGAACGTTCCCAAGCAGCAGGAGCAGGACAACGATGACGAGGACGCCTCCTTCGATGAGGTTCGTGGCGACCGTCTTGATCGTGCGGTCGACGAGTTCCGTGCGGTCGTAGAACGTTTCGAGGGTCACCCCCGGCGGGAGGTAGGGCCGAATCTCCTCGATTCGCTCATCGACACGGCGCGCGACTTCATTGGAGTTCTCGCCAAGGAGCATCATCACGATACCGGTGACGACCTCACCTCGGCCATCTCTGGTCACGGCGCCCTGGCGGACGAGCGGCGCCGTTGCCACCTGCGCCACATCCCGAATCAGGATCGGGGCTCCGTGAGCCCGCGTTGTCACGACGACCGATTCGATGTCTGCGATGGACTCGATCAGCCCGACGCCGCGGATGAGACGCTGCTCTCCAGCGTGCTCGATGTACGCTCCGCCGGCATTGCCGTTGTTCTCGCGCAGCGCGTCGAAGACCCGGTCGAGCCCGATATCCAGGGCTAAAAGCCGGTCTGGGTCGACTTGGACCTCGTACGTCTTGAGTTCCCCGCCAAAGGTATTGACCTCAACGACCCCTGGGACCGACCGCAACTGGAACGCGACCTGCCATTCCAGAATCGTCCTCAACTCCATCAACGTCCAGCACTCATCGGTGTCCGGTTCGTCGTCTTTGCACGTGGGTTCGCCGCGCACCTCGAACTGGTAGATCTCGCCAAGACCGCTGGAGATCGGCCCCATCTCAGGTTCACCGTAGCCCTGTGGAATCGCATCACGGGCGGCCGCTAGCCGCTCCTCGACCAGCTGCCTGGCCCGTAGGATATCGGTTCCCTCCTCGAACACGATGGTGACCGCGGACAGCCCGAAGCGCGACACGCTTCGCAATTCCTCAACCCCTGGCAGGCCGCTCATCACGGTCTCGACTGGAAAAGTCACGAAACGCTCGACCTCGAGTGGGCCGAGCGCGGGCGCATTCGTGAGCACCTGCACCTGCACGTTGGTGACGTCAGGTACCGCGTCGATGGGCAGTTTTTCCATCGCCCGAAGCCCGAGAACGCCGACGAGTAGAACGAAGAACACCACCACGAGGCGGCTGTGGAGAGACATGTTGACGATGGTTTTGATCATGTCGACTCCTAATGCGCGTGGCCTTCGCCAATCGAGCCCTTGAGGAACTCGGATTTGAGGATGAAGGCGCCGTGCACCACCGTCTGCTCGCCCTCCTTCAGACCCTCGCGGATCTCAACGAACCCGTGGGCGCTCGCGCCTGGGACCACGTCGCGCGGAACAAATGCGCCCGGCTCGTCCCCGGTCACAAACACAACGGTCCGGTCCCCCACCGACGAAAGCGCAGCGTCGGGAATCGAGAGGACCTCGCTGCTACCGCCGTTCACACCGGCATCGACATCCGCGAGCGCAATCGTCCCGAACATACCCGGACGCAGAATCCCCTCCGGGTTTTCCAGCACGACGCGAATCGCGACACTCCTCGTGTCCTCGTCCAACGTACTGGCCACGTAGTCGACGACCCCGGGCCACGTCCGCCCGGGGTACGCGATCAAGGCGACCTCGGCCGCCACTCCCTCCGCGACCCGTCCCAGCTCCTGCTCGTACACGCGGCCCATGACCCAAAGCTGTGTGAGATCGGCGACCACGAAGTTCCGTGTCTCGCGGTCCACGATCTCGCCAGGGCTTGCATGGCGTTCGATGACGGTGCCCGCCAGTGGGCTACGGAGCGCGAGTTCGGGTCCACTCCCTCCTCTGAGCGAGTAGACAGACATGGTCGCGCGCGCACCGGCGACCTCGGCGTCGGCCTGGTCCGCCCGCGACTGCGCCTCGATTCGAAATTTCCTAGCTGTGATCCCCTCGTCCGCCAGGGTTCCCATCCTCTCGGCCTCGGCGTCCGCAGCTTTCTTGCGTGCCTTCGCGGAGAGGAGGTCAGCCCTCGCTCGTCCCAGTTCGATGCTGTCCACGATGGCGAGCACATCTCCCTGCTCAACGTGGTCCCCGAGAGCGGCGCGGATCTCCGAGAGACGTCCCGGTACGAGCGACGAGATGTGTGCGGTCTTGTCGGGGTTGACCTGTACCTCGGCCGGCACCTCGAGCGAGCCGAGTAAGAGCCTGCGTCTTGCCGGCTCGGTCTTGATCCCGTTGCGCTCGATCACATGCTCGTCGAGCACGATCTCGCCGGAGTGCTCGTCTCGTTCCTCCTCGGCTCCGTGCCCGCCCTCCTCCTCACCCTCATGTCCATGTTCGTCGGCGTGGGCAGCATCGCCGCCGCAGCCGAGCGTGAATCCAAGAAGCGAGATCAATAGCCGTGTGCGCGTGCTGCTCATGGTTCGTCTCCTTCGTCTGAGGCGGTGGCAGGACTGTCTTCGAGGAACGACCCCGCGGCCGTCACGGGCCCGACGAGTCGTTCCAAGTCCGCGAAGGCGTCGTAGTAGAGACCCCGCACGTCGAGTGCCCGCTCACGCGCTGCCCAGAGCCGCTCCAAGGCTTGGGCCACATCCAGGAATCCTAGTTCTCCGACCTCGTAGGCCCGTCGAAGAGCGGCAAGCGAACGCTCGGACGCGCTCACGACCCCGGCCTCCAGCGCTCGGCTTCGACCCGCCGCTGCGTCCACCCGCGCCGCCGCTGCACCGACCATGGAGTTGAACTGCACGGAGCTCGCCCGCCTCCGTGCATCAGCGACGCGCACTTGCGCACGGCTTCGGGCTACCGCCCCCTGGTTGCGTGCGAATGCAGGAATTGGGATCTGCAGCGTCCCCATCCAGATGGTCGACGCGGGGCTGAAGTTGTCGGGTGTCGATGTCGACCCCTCGCGGGCGAAGCTGACTCCAACGGTCGGTGAGGGCCACGCTTCCCGTCGGGCCGCAGCTAGATCGGCCTCTGCGACACGCGTTGCGGCATCGGCTTGTCTGAGCGTCGGGTTGGTGTCGGTCGCCCGCCTGGCAAGCTCGGCCCCACCCAGGGTTGGCGCCGGAGGATCGAGTTTCCCGATCGGCTGGAGGGCAGTGGGTGCCTCCGACCCGACGGCCAGGGCTAGCGCCATCCTCGAAGTCTCCACGTCAACAGCGGCCGCGAGTTCGGCATTCTCGGAGAGCGCTAGATCTGCGCCTGCAATGTCGACCACAACGCCCGACTCGTCTCCGACCTCGACACGACGTCGCGCCATCCGCAGAAGATCTCGAGAGACGGCAACTCGCTCCTGCGCGAGCGCCAAGCGTTGCTCAGCGAGAAGGGCCCGCTCGAATGCCCAATGAACGTCCGCGTGCACCGACCAGGCCGCGGCGTCGAGCCCGAGAGCGGTCAATTCGCGAAAGAGGCGCGCCCTGTCCTGTCGCTTCTTACGCTGCCCCGCGATCTCAAGCTGCTGTTGCAGCCCGACCTGAGCGTCCAGCCCTGTTCCGCCTGCTTGCCGCCGCTGCCCGAGACCCACCGACAGCGTCGGGTTGAACGGCTGAGCCTGCTTGGCCGCCTCCACCTCGGCTCCACCGACCTCCACCTCGCCCGCCGCAACGAGCATGGCAGGGCTGTGCTCCTCGGCGAACGCAAGCGCCTCGACCAGGGTCACCCTTCCGTCGGAAGGTAGCAACGCTCGGCCCCGCTGCTCGGTAGAGGCCACGCCATAGCCGCCAGGAGAACGGTCCTCTGGGGCCGTGCTCGACGGGAGGTCGCAGGCCAGCGAAACGAGGCTGCCGACGACGAGGCCGATGGTTTTCAGATGGTTGGATAGCGGGTCGCGGGAAGGGGTCACCCCTCCTGCAAAGATATTTGTTTGCACTGCTTTGCTCCTCGCGCGAAACGAGCCGACAAGGTCATGGCGGGCATCCGCAACCGAGGCCCCATGGGCTCGATCTGCGGACGCACCACTCCTACGTTTTCGGTTCTACGCGGAGGGGGGACGATAGACGCCCAAGCTGTGGCCCACGGAAGGGCGGCCTTCGGCGTCAGAATTCAGGGGCGAACTCAACACCAGGTCGGGGCCGAAGGCGAAGGCTACGTTTCCCAGCAGAAATGACGGCGAGGCATGGCACGAGCAGACGTGGTACGTGCCAGAGCACCCGTGTTCGTCGCCTCTCGGAGCGTGGTCTGCGTCGTCTATGGCGTGCGCCGTATGCCCATCAGAGACGACGTGTGCCGCGTTCTCGACCATCTCCGCCGCTCCGGGCATGAGCACGAACGCGATCAGCAACGCGACGAGTCTGGTGATGTTCCCCATGCGACTGCGCCAAGCGGGCTAGATTCGTACCCTGGTGAGGTTCTGGTTTTCGGCCGTCACCGCAGCCGCATCAGTCGAGCGACGACCGGGGTGCCGGCTGGGCGTCGCCGAACAAGTGAGTTTGCCTGCTGCCAGTTCATGACCGGCGTGGCTTGGCGCCTGCGCCCCGAGCCCCTTCGCGACGATGTGCTTCGCGTTCTCCACAAGCTCCGCCCGGCCCGGCGCCACGACGGGCAGCAGGAGCAACAGAGCGAAAAGGTGGAAGACGCGGTGCATCGATCGTGTCCACTTGAACCTACTGCCGTACCCAGGTACGGAGTCAAGCACAGGCCTGCTTGGGGTCGTGACAGGCTAAGGGGGTCCTTCCGGCTGTACTCAGGTACGGTACCTGGCGCCCGGGGGCGCAGAAGCACGCGCATCCGGTCTTCGACCGAGAGCGTGCCCAGATGTCGACCAGGCGTGAGCACCCCGACGAACGAGCGACCCACGAACATCGGCCAGAAGGCGTGCTGCACAGGTGTAGGCTGCGCCTGATGGCGAAGGAGACTAGGACGATCGGCATGCTGGCGGGGCTCGTCTCCGTCAACGTCGAGACCATTCGGTTCTACCAGCGGCGCGGGCTGCTCAAGCAGCCACGGAAGCCGCCTTCCGGCTCTCGGCACTACGACGACGAGGCCCTTCGCATCGTACAGTTCATCAAACAGGCGCAGAGTCTTGGGTTTAGCTTGGATGAGGTGCAGGAGCTGCTGTCTCTGCGCCGCTCGAACAGTCACGCTGTCTGCGCTCGCGTTCACTCGAAAGCTCGAGGGAAGGTGGAGCAGATCGACACGAAGATCGCCGCTCTTCAACGGATGCGTGATGTGCTGGACGAGCTCACAACGGTGTGCCCGGGCCAGAGCGCAGAGCGCTGCTCCATCTTGCGTGCTCTTGATCTGAGTCCCGTCGCGGGATGATTCTGGCGAGGGTCATGACTCCACGACCCTCGGCTTGGCGCCCTTGCCCCGTCGCACCCAGACCCCGCCCTCATCGGGCTGCAGGCTCATGCGCAGGGCGAGAGCTTCGCTCTCCCTAGCCCCCGCCGCATCACCATCAACAGCGCACGGTTCCGGGTCCGCGCCTTCTCGTTGTGCCCCAACGGCCGTCGAGCAACCGCTGCCCTTCGTCCCGCGTAAGCAGCTCGGGCGGCAGTTCCCGTCCCGCCGCCTTCTCTGGAGAGGACGGCCTCGCGAGCGCCCCTGCCCTTCGTCGACGAACCTTGAGGACGCACCGGCGCGGCAAAATCGAGCGCCAGGTGAGGACTACGTCGACGTTTCCCATGCCGCCACTCCCGGCAGGTGAGTCCGCGAAAGCGGACCCCTGGGTGCGTTTTCAAGGAACGCTCCGACTTATGCCGATTGACAGTCGGTCTTTACGTCCGCATCCTCCCCCTGTGCCGTCCCGGTCCGACATGCGCCCAACGCCTTGGGGTCTCCTCGGCGAGCTTGAACTCGCCGTGCTCGACCGTCTGTGGGACTCGGACGGTGCGGACGCGAAGGAAGTCCACGGCAAACTCGGGAAGAAGCGCGGGATCACGCTCAACACGGTCCAGTCCGCCATGAAGCGGCTGCACGAGAAAGGGCTTCTGCGGCGAACCAAGGTTAGCCACGCGTTTGTCTACGAGCCCGCACTCTCCAAGGAGGAGTTCCAGCGTGATGCTGTCGGCGAGGTCGTGGAAGCGCTCTTGCACGGGGAAGCAGATGCGATGGTCGCAGCGTTCGTGGACGTCGCCGAGCGTGCCGGGGGAGACACACTCGCACAGCTTGAGCGACTCATCGCCGACCGACGACGCGGGAAGCGGAGCACGAAGTGAGCGTCTTGGTCGTCGCACTCGTGGCAGCCGTCTCGTTCGGGGCGCTCGCCGCCACCGTCATCGCACTAGCCTATCCCTACACGCGGGTGTGGATTGAGCGGCTCTCTGGAGAACGTCGGAGCACCATCGTGCTCGGCATCCTCGCGGCTCCGCTTGTGGGCGGGCTTGTGCTCAGCTTTCTGGCGCTGCTCCCCGGTGTGGCGGGCCTCGTGTGGCCGGCACTCGACCACTGCACCCGGCATGACGATCTGCACTTCCACCTCTGCTTGGTCCATGCTCCAGGACTCAACAGCTTCGGGCCATCCGTGGCCCTCATCTTCGCTGCGCTTCTCCCCGCAGGGATTCGGTTCGGGGACACAGCCGTTCGCCTCCGCAGGGCTCGCCGAGTCGTCGGCGCCCTCCACAAGAGCGCGCCCATCGGCCGGGCCGAATCTCATTCTGTTGTGGAATCGGACCTCCCGCTAGCGCTGACGGCCGGGCTCCTCTCCCCGCGGATCTTCGTGACCTCGGCGCTGATTCGTGACCTCGACTCGACATCAACGGCGGCAATGCTGGCGCACGAGGCCGCCTACGTTCGTCGCCGAGATCCGCTCCGAAAGCTGGTCGGAGACCTGCTCTCCGCGCTTCACCTGCCTGGCGTGCGCAGGATGTTGCTCGATGACCTCTCCTTGGCGTGCGAGGAGTCCTGCGACGAGAGCGCCGCGCAAGAGATCGGTGACCGCGCTGATGTGGCCGCCGCGCTCGTAGCTCTCGGGCGCTTGATCGAGCGAGCACCGAAGCGCCCGACACTCGTCGGCGCCGGGTTCGGAGACGCGAACATCGGCACGCGCGTTCGCTCGCTACTCGCCCCGCCCAAGATCGACCCACCGATGCCCCCGCGTACTGTGGGAATCGCGGTCATCACCCTGGTTGCGACCGGCTTGGCCGTTCCGCTGCATCACATCACCGAGACGCTTCTCGGTTCCCTACTGACCTAGGAAGAATCCCATGGTGTACCGACGAGGCGCTTTCCGTAAAAAACCGACTGGTAGTCGGCATTTGGCGGCGGCACTGGCCGTCTGTCTGTGCCTGAGCACCGTGGGCGTGCAGGGTGCAGAGGGCGTCGCTTCCGGTAGCACGGCGCTCACCGAGGAGGAGGCCATCCACCGAGCATTGACCAATCCGTCTCTCGCCGACCTTCGCGCGGGGTGGGTTGGCGAGGTGAACGCGAACGGGCTGGACAAGACCGCTTGGCAGAATCCTTCGCTGTCGTATACGCGCGAGCAACTCCTGGGGAGCAATGTGTTGGGCGAGGACTACCTCACGCTCTCCCAACAGTTCGACATCTCAGGGCGAAAAGCGCTCGCACGCCGGGCTGCCAAGGAACGTCGAGAGGCAGCCGAACACTCTGCGGACGCGGTCGTCGTCGAGTTCAAGGCAGAAGTTCGTCGACGCTTCTATCGCATGCTGCACGCACAGCAGCGCGAGGCATCACTCGCGGCCTGGCGAGAGCGAGTCGAGGCCCGCCTCGACGCCGTAACGAAGCGCGAGGCTGCCGGGGATGCGGCCGCATACGACCGTGTCCGCCTGCAACAGGAGTTGACCAACATCAATGCCCGCACTCGGCGCGAACGAGCGGCGAGGGCCAAGTCGTGGGCGCTCCTGCGCGCCCTGCTCGACGAAGACGTTCGTGACGGCCGCGGGCCCACGGCTGCGAACATCCCACGCCTGGAGGGCCACATCCTGCCGGCGCGATCGAAAGCCGCGAAGCGAGAGGTTGTTGAGCGGACGACCGAGCTACCTACAGCCAAGGCCCACGAGGCGGAGGGCCGTGCCCTCAGGCTCGACGCACGTGCGTCCTCGCGCTGGTGGGTCCCCAACCCGAGCATCGGGGGTGGCTACAAAGGCGTCGATCTCGGGGGCGGTGCACGGGCGCACGGATTTGTATTCACGCTGAGCGTTCCGATTCCCGCCGTGGATCGGCAGCGAGGTGACCGGACTCGGGCTGCCGCGCGCTCGCAGTCTCTCGGGGCCCAAGCGAGTTTGGCTGCCAACGAAGCGAGCGGGCAAGCGGCTGGGCTCTGGGAAGAGGTGGTGCTCCTGTCGCGCGCCTCCGAAACACTGGCCGAGGAAGGCACGACGCAATCCGCGGAGTTGATCACGGCCGCGGAGGCCGCGTATGTCGGCGGCGAAATCGGCGTCATGGAACTGCTCGACGCCTACCGCAGCGCGACGAACACCGACCTGTCAGTCCTCGAACTGGCCATGGACGCTCGATTGGCGGAGATCGACTTGTCCCGACTCACGGAGGTGCAATCGTGACGACTATCCAACGAACGACCATCGGGCTCCTGCTCGCGGGCTTGCTTTGTGCGTGCTCGCATTCTCATTCCGACGACGTTGCGCAGGACGCCAATGGCCACCAGGCGGTCGCGGGCGACCAGCGTGAAAGGGTCGCGCTCACGACCTGGACCGAGGACACGGAAT
>CAYGTG010000013.1:15668-20622 GCA_964352485.1 uncultured Nannocystaceae bacterium
GAATTGTTCCTCGAGTTCCCGATCCTCGTCGTCGGCCACGAATCGCCGTTCGCCGCCCATCTGACGTGGCTCGACGGGTTCGGACCCGTCGCGTCCGGTCAAGTTACGGCAATCCTGTCTGGCGGTGGAGCGGCGGATGAGCGGTTTACTGCGCAGCCCAGTTCGACCCCTGGCATCTTCCGACCCATCGTTGCGCCGACCCACGCGGTGCAACGGGAGGTAACCGTGGTGTTGGAATCGGAGAGCAAGCGCGAGGAGCACGCCCTGGGAACGTTCACCGTGCTCGCCGCACTACCCGAGACCGCGCCGGACGAGCTCGAGGACAGCGGATCGATCAGTTTCCTCAAGGAGCAGCAGTGGAAAATGCGCTTCTCCACCGAGGTCGTGCGGAGCCGCAGCTTGAGACCGTCCTTCTCTGCGTACGCGACACTACAGCCGCGCGCGGACGGAGAGGTCATCGTTTCCGCACCGGCGACAGGGCGCCTGATTGCCACGAAGGGCCATCTGCCCGTCGTCGGGAGCTCGGTCGAGAGCGGCGGGGTCCTTGCCAGCCTGGTGCCCCGCCTCGAAGGAACCGCAGACATAGCTTCGCTCGACCTCGCCAGTGTGGCGGCTCGCCTGGACGTCGAGCAGGCGGTCCGGGATCGGGACCGCCTGGAAGGTCTGCTCGCCAGCGGTGCAGTCCCCGAGCGGCGGGTGGTCGAAGCCAGACACGCCGAGGCGGCGGCCCGCGCCGAGCTCAAGGCCGCAAGACGACGCACGGGGCAGTTTCGACGGGTCCAGCGCCCCGGAGGGAAGGGCGCTCAGGGCATCGCGGTCCGCACGCCCCTCGCAGGGACGCTCCTGGAAGTTCATGCGGTAGCAGGCGCGTTCGTCGAAGACGGCGCCCCTCTATTCCGGGTCGTCGATCCCGCAACTCTATGGCTCTCTGCCAGGGTCCCTGAGATCGATGCTGCTCGGATCGCGGAGGTCACCGGTGCGTGGTTTGGCGTGACAGGGATGGACCGACGCGTCGAGGTCGGAGCCGATGCCCTGGTCACCCGCGGTGGGCTCGTCGATCCCATCACCCGGACGGTCGATGTGATCTTCGCAGTACCGAACGAAGAAGGAGCCCTAAGGGTCGGAGCGGCCGTGCAGGCGCACTTGACGGTCGGCGAGAGTGTCGACGCGCTGTCCGTCCCAGCGAAATCCGTTCTCGTCGATGCGGGACTCGACTACGTGTTCGTCCAAACGGGAGGGGAGAGCTTCGAGCGCCGGCAGGTCCGCACGGGGATCCGAGACAGCGGCATGGTGCAGCTCGTCGAGGGGGTCACCTTGGGCGAACGCGTTGTCGTCGACGGCGCCTACGCGGTCAAGCTCGCGTCAGCTTCAACTGCTCCTCCGGCCCACGGCCACGCGCACTAGGGAACCACATGATCGACTCCATCATTCGTTGGTCTCTCCACAACCGCCTCGTGATTCTGACGGCGGCCTTCATCCTCCTGGCCTGGGGCGCGGTGGAGACCGCACGCACGCCGGTCGATGTGTTTCCTGACCTCACAGCGCCGACCGTCACCGTGATCGCAGAGGCGCACGGCATGGCTCCCGAGGAGGTCGAAACCCTCGTCACCTTTCCCATCGAGACGGCGCTCAACGGGGCCGCGGGTGTCCGCAGGATCCGCTCGTCGACGGGTGCTGGCATCACCCTCGTGTGGGTCGAGTTCGAATGGGATACCGACATCTTTCGCGCACGGCAAACCGTCTCGGAGAAGCTCCAGTTGGTCGCGGCAACGCTGCCCCCCAATGTCGAGCCGCCCGTCCTCGCACCGGTGACCTCGATCATGGGCGAGATCATGTTCGTGGCGGTTCAGTCCGACGAAAGCAGCGCCATGGACGTGCGAACGCTCGTGGACTGGACGATCCGGCCACGCCTGCTCGCCGTTCCCGGCGTCTCGCAGGTCGTCCCCATCGGCGGAGAACGCAAGACGCTGCAAGTGAGCGTCAACCCCGAGAAGGCCCTCGACCACGGGGTCTCGCTCACGGACGTGATCGCTGCGACGACCCGTGGAAACGAGAACGCGGCGGCCGGTTTCCTTGTGGAAGGGCCGCAAGAGAATGTCGTCCGCGGAATCGGCCGGGTTCAAACCCCCGAAGACCTGGCGCAGACGATGGTCCGGTCAGCAGACGGCTACCCGATAGCTCTGCGGGAGGTGGCCGAAATCGCGTGGGGTGCAGCGGTCAAGCGCGGCGACGGATCGTTTGGGGCCTCCCCTGCGGTCGTAGTCGGAATTCAGAAGCAACCTTCCGCCAACACCCTGGAGCTCACGGCTCGGATCGATACCGTCCTGGACGACCTCGAAGCGTCTCTCCCCGCGGGGATGCACCTCCAACGGGAGGGGTTTCGTCAGGCAAGCTTCATCAGCCGGGCAGTGGACAACGTATCGGCCGCGCTGCGCGACGGCGCAATCCTTGTGGTCCTGATCGTCTTGCTGTTCCTCGCCAGCGGACGAGCCACAGTGGTCACAGCGCTCGCGATTCCACTCTCTCTACTCTGCACGATCCTTGCGCTCCAGTTCATCGGTGCAAGCATCAATACGATGACGCTCGGGGGCATGGCCATCGCTGTGGGCGCGCTCGTGGACGACGCCATCATCGATACGGAGAACGTGGTTCGGCGTCTGCGGGAGAACGCAGCCTTGGCGGCCGAGCAACAAAGGGCCGCCGTGGTGGTCGTGTTTGAGGCGAGCCGGGAAATCCGAACCTCGATCGTCTTCGCCACACTGGTCATCGGGCTCGTTTTCGTCCCCGTCTTCTTTCTGGAAGGGGTCGAGGGTCGCCTCTTGGCGCCTCTTGGGTTCGCATACATCGTGTCGCTGTTCGCCTCGCTCGTCGTGGCCCTTACCGTCACACCGGTGCTGTGCTTGCTACTGCTCCCGGGCTCCCGCGTCGTGCGTCGGACCACGACACCGGCGACGACCCGGCTTCTGCAGCGGATGTACGCGCCTGTGCTCGCCTTGACCCTCCCTCGCTGGCGACCGATCAGTGCTGCGTGTCTCGGCCTGCTCGGCGGCGCCGTCGTGGTTCTCGGAATGTCCGGCCGGGCCTTTCTTCCAGAGTTCAACGAAGGTGCGCTGACGATCAGCGTTGTCACGATCCCAGGGACCTCCCTGGAACAGTCCAACGCCCTCGGCACGTGGGTCGAGCAGATCTTGTTGGAGCAGCCCGAGGTCGCCTCGACGACGCGGCGAACCGGTCGCGCCGAGCTTGATGAACACGCGCAGGGTGTCAACGCTGCGGAGATCGATGTCCGACTCTCGGAGGAGGACGTGGGTTCCGGGCGGGACAGGGAGGAGTTCCTCGCAGCACTGCGCGAGAAGTTCACTCAGATTCCAGGGACGGCAGTGGTCATCGGACAGCCGATCTCGCATCGAATCGACCACATGCTTTCAGGCACGCGGGCCAACGTCGCGGTCAAGATCTTCGGCCCGGATCTCCACGAACTGCGCCGCCTCGCCGAACGGGTCCGGGCTTCGATGGAGGGGATCGACGGGGTCGTGGACCTCACCATCGAGCAACAATCGGAGGTGCCGGCGATGGTGGCTCACTTCGACCGCGCGGCGCTTGCTCGCTACGGCCTCACGATCCAACAGGCGTCAGACGCGATGGAGGCGGGGGTTCGCGGTCTCTCGGTCTCCCGCGTCCTCGAGGGCAATATCAGCTTCGACGTGGTGGTGCGCCTCGACCCTGCGCCGACAGACTTCGAGTCCCTCGGCGACACGATGATCACCACGTCAACGGGGGCTCGGGTTCCCCTTCGGGCCGTCGCGCAGATCCGGCGCGATGTCGGGCCGAGTACGATCTCCCGCGAGAACGTGGAGCGCAAGGCCGTGGTGTCCTGCAACGTAGCAGGGCGCGCGCTGGGGAGCGTCGTAGAGGAGATTCGCGCAGCCGTCGGCAGCACCGTTCCACCGCCGCCGGGCTATCGGATCGAATACGGCGGTCAGTTCCAGAGTGCCGAGGAGGCATCTAAGATCCTTCTTCTCGTGGGTGCGGGTGTCGTATTGGGCATCTTCGTGTTGCTCGTTGCGGCGCTCCACTCAACGCGCGACGCCCTCCTCGTGATGCTCAACCTCCCCCTTGCGCTCATCGGCGGTGTGTTCGGCGTGTTCATCTCGGGCGGCGTCTTGTCGGTCGCGTCGATGATCGGCTTCATCACCTTGTTTGGGATCGCCACGCGCAACGGCATCATGCTCGTCTCCCACTTTGGACACCTGGTCGAGCAGGAGGGCGTCGCCGACGCCCGGGAGGCGGTACTTCGCGGGTCGGTGGAGCGGCTCGCCCCGATTCTGATGACGGCCATCGCCACGGCCCTAGGACTGGTTCCGCTCATGCTCGCAGCCGGCGACCCCGGAAGTGAGATCCAGGCGCCGATGGCAGTGGTCATCCTTTGTGGCCTTGCAACATCCACGTCCCTCAACATGCTCGTCGTTCCAGCGCTATACCTTCGCTTCGGACGCTACCGCCTTCAAGCAGGAGCACAACATGCACAAGGATAAGGTCGAGCGCTTCCAGCACAACCATCCGTTCGTCAGCCACGCTCCGACCCATGGGTCGTCGAGATCGAGACGCCTCCCCCCGGAGTCGGCCGGGGTGATCAGTTTCGGTCACAGGCAGATCCGAAACGGGGAAACGGAGGTGGTAAGAAGAGTTACCCCCCGTTTGCGACGCTCGCGCACCAACCGAAGCGAATCACGACGCAAACCTCAACTAAGCGCCAGCACCTACGACGGCCGGAACGCAGGGTCTCGAACCGCCGAGTCAATGGCTTCCAACACCGCGACCACGTTGCCGAGGTCGAGTTGATGGCGTTGTTTGTGGTGAGTCTCGAGGACCCCGGCGGTGTCGAGTTCCCGATGCACGAGGCGCTGCAGGTTTGGGACGACCTGAGCGTCCTAAGCGTTCTCGACGTGGGCGT
>CAYGTG010000013.1:20632-21625 GCA_964352485.1 uncultured Nannocystaceae bacterium
CGTTTGGTGGGTTCGCTGACGCCGGCAGCCCGGAGAGGCTGCCTGCTCAGCCGCAGGTCCCCCGGCGCCAGCGCAGCGCACAAGACTCGACGACGAGCTCACCTGCGGCGGCGTCTCCTCGGCTCGGGAGTAGACCTTCGGGCACAAGCGTGGTGACGATGCCGCGGGGGCGGTGGATGTGGGGACGGCGACGGCGGAATCCGGCGATGGCCTTGGGGCGCACGTTGTTTCTTGCCGACCGTCGCGACGGGGCGTTGCACAGAAGATGACCTCGACGAGCCTGGTGGTGTTGGCGTCGTTCGGAGAGGACGCGATATCCGGAGAAGACACTTTTGTGGACGGAATGGCGCTCGGCCGTGGCCTCGTTTTAGAGGCATGACACCACGGCCCATGAGTAAGTCCGACGCTGCCACCCTCGATGCCCTGGTCGAGGGCCTCGCCGACCCGATGGCGAGCGATGAGTCCTCGTCTCGAAAACTGGGGAAGGATGAGGGGGGGGTGATGGCCCTGAGCATCGAGCGCCTTGGGCCTCGCATGTACTCGCTGGCGCACTACTACAAGCAGAACGGAGACATGATGCGGGACCCCGACGTCGAGTTGTTTCGGGATGCGCAGGGGCGATGGTTTCCAGTCACCTTCCGGCAAGACGGCGGGATGCCGGTCTACACGGTGGCTCTTGAGATGGACGCGAGCGGCATCGTCGGTGTGTATCGACGGCGGTACGCGAGTCAGAGGGACTTCATGCGGCTGTGGCTGAGAAACCTACGAGCACAGCATGGCATCAAGTAGGCGCTGTCGACGGTGGTCAGCCTCCGAGGCCGAAGGGCCCCTCAGTCGTTCGTGATCTCGTAGAGTCGAGATTGGCTGAGGCGGTCGCCGCCGAGGGTGGGGGCGACGGGGCGATCGGGCAGTGTTGCGCCGAAACGAGAGGCATACACGCGAGACCAGCGCCGCAGTGTGCGTGTCGCATGGGGGGCGAGATGGCGCCAGTAC
>CAYGTG010000013.1:21635-24578 GCA_964352485.1 uncultured Nannocystaceae bacterium
GGGCGCGCCGCCCCCCCGCCGCCCGCCCGCCCCCGCGGCCCCCCCCCCCCCCGCCCCGCGCCCGGATGGTGTCGTCGTCATCCAATGCAGAGCTCTTGCCAAGATCGACGGCTCCCCAGTCGAGGCCTCGGAGTTGAGTGTGGTCGAGGGATGAATGGGTGAGGAGGTCGACGATGGTCCGGTTGCGTGTCTCGAGGAATCGCTGTGCCCGTGCCTGAGCTTCGGGGGGAAGGTGTTCCGTGTCGGCATTCTCGACGGGGGTGGCGAGCGGCGAGGCTTCGTTGCCCGTGATCTTGAAGGTGGGAGCCCTCGGGGTGGGAAACTCGTCGATGTTCCGGGGGACCATTCGTCTTTCGTAGAGGTAGTGCGCCCACAGGCGTAGCGTCTTCACCCGTCGAACAATGGTCTCGTGTGCGTAGCACCGTCCCTTGAGCCACTCGACGAACTCGGAGGCGGCCACATGGCCGGGTTGGAGGCGAAGGAGCGCGAGCATGACGATCGCCGAGCGCGTGTTGTCTCGTTTCGCAGGGGAAGGTAGGTCTTCTTCCAGGACGAACGCGGCGAACTGGTGAAGGTCGAAATGGCGGCAGCGGATCGTGTTGTTGCTCTGGTTCCCTGACCATCCCCGCAGCAACGTGGCAACGCGTCGGCGGAGGTGCGGCGCATCGAGGAGTTCCGTCTCGAGGTTGAATCCGATTTTGGAGGAACGTGAGACGGGCAGGCGCTCGGCCATCTCCGTGCGATGGATCAGTGGTTCGGCGTAGGATTCGGCAAGACGCATCGCGGGGGTGTGCATATCTTCGCGTCGCCGAGAGGGTTCTCGGGGCGTGTCGCCGCGGTCGGTGTTCGTGTCGCCTATCGGGGGGGCGTGCCCGTTCGTGGTGTCTCGATTCGTCATCCATCTCTCCATCCGGGAGTTGCCGGCGAATTCGTTCGCCGTCTGTGAGCGGTGTTGCACGACCGCTGTGTGTTGAGGTTCGCGCCTGGATCGCGTGGCTTGTTCCCGGAGGCGCGCAGGCGCCGAACACGCTTGCGGGGTGGTCACCTCGGCAGCGCGAACCATGCTTGGAGGGTCGACCGCCGGGGCATGTCGTTGCACGAAAAATCATCGAAACCGCCCCTTGGGTGGAACGGGCCCCGCGGCCCTTGCAAAGGTTCTGCCGTGCCGTGCCCGCCAGCCTGCGTGAGTCGAGCTTGGTGGAGGCGTCGGTTCTCAGTGGGTCCTAAGTCCGTAGGCGCCGAGGAACTGGGTCAATTGTAGTTGTGCGGCGAAGGGGACCGACTCTCGGAGTCCGGCCTGGAAGCGTGCCTGGTCATCCTCGGGAAGCTGCGAGAGTGCGGTCGTGAGGAGGTTGATGTGACGGCGGAACTCGGCCTCGTCGGTGCAAGAAAGGAGAGGCGAGAGCGAGTTCCAGTGGTCGGGCGCAAGGTTGCGCTCAAGGGCGGCAATCGTGGACGTGTCGAGAATCGCGTGGAGCTTCCGTGTGCCGAGGCACAGTGAGGGGGCGGCTTCGCTAGCGCTGGATGCACCGTTCGTCCGAGGTCCATCGCTTGCTCCTGGTGCGTCGCTTGTCTCGGAAGCTGTAGCGCCGGAGCCTGTGTCTTCTTCCGGCGAAGCGTCGGAGGGCGGCGTTGCGTTGCGTTGCTGTTGGTAGAGGGTGGCAGCGGTGGCGAGCAGGTCTTGGACGAAGTTGGGGTTCTCCTTGATGAACGCCTGGACGGTTTGTTGGCGCTCGTGGGCCATGGCGGCCTTGGTGTTGGCGGCCATGGCTGCGTGGTGGGACTGGGCACGCATGTGGACCTTGGTGGTCTCGAGGTTGTAGTACTCGGGCGGGAGCCTCGCGTGGGTGAGCGCCATCTCGACCAGCTCCTTGAACTTGTCGAGCATGCTCATGTTCTTGTCGGTCAGCTCAACGTAGCGTTGGTGCACGTCAGCCTTTTCGACGCGAATCTGCTCGCTTCCGGCAGCGGTGTTGGCGACGAGTCGGTCGATCGTGCCTACGAGCTTGTCGAGCACTCCGGCGTTGCGGGCAAGCTCTCCGGGGGGGGCGTCGTCGACGGCGATCTCCCCAAGGGCGGCTGCGGGGAACTTCTGCTCGGTCACCGCTTCGATGCTTCCGTCTCTGGCGAAGACCATGATCCTGGCTTCGAATGTTCGGGTGCGAGGGGCATTCTCGTACGCCTCTCGGCAGGCCTGGATGACTGTGTCGGCGACTCGTTTGGCGACGAGGGCACGCTCGTGTTGGAGTTCGTCGAGTCGCTCGCGCAGGAATTTCTCGTCGCCATCGATGTCCTCGTCGTCGATGGAAGGGGTGTAGCGGTCATGGTCTTCGACCGTGCAGTCGATCGTTTGCGAGAGACGGTCAAGGGTGCTTCCGGGCTCGTGACAGAGAAGCTGAATCTCTGCGAGGCGTTGCCAGTGCGCGAGAAGCTTGGAGACCAGTTCGTTGCGAGCTTTCAGCGCACGCTCATGAATCGACGTACCTGGAGGGTCGGATACGAGTGAAAACTGCATGGCCACCTCAGGGTGATGCGGTTTTTTGAGGGGAGCAAAGATGGCCCGAATACGCCGATATCACTGATATCCAAGGACTTAGAGGCTGTTTCGGCTGATACCTTTTACGAAAAAAGCAGATACCGGCAGGAGTCAGCCGGTATCTGCTGATACCCCGAAGAATTGTCCGTGGAGGGATTCCGGCCGGGGAAGAAAAACGTAGTTGCGAGGTGCCGGCATCGGGCTCAAGCCGAAGGGGAGCGAAGGTCGACGAGCCGCGGCAGCACCCCCGTACCGGCAGCGTCGACGTGAACAAAACATGTGCACGGGGAGCGATGAGAACGATGGCAACAGCAGCAACGATGGAAATGGCGCCGGTCCTGTACGATGAACAAGACGTTTCGGAGATGCTCGACCGGCAAGGGCGAGACCTGAAACGGCGCTACAAC
>CAYGTG010000014.1:0-23562 GCA_964352485.1 uncultured Nannocystaceae bacterium
CATCGCTTCGCTGGGATCCCCCGATTCCATCGGTGAACTCTGACCCGCGGACCCCCACCCAGGGTTGTCCGGAGGGAGGCACCGCCGTATCGGGGGATCGGCGGCTGCCCGTTCTCAGGCACCGTCGCAGGTGACGGCGTTCTCGTCGATCAGCGGCGGCGCGTCGGTGCAGAACTCGCCGCTCCAGATCTCCTCGCAGCTTCCGTTGAGGCACTGCACGGCCTGGTCGTCGCTGCAGTCTTGGCCGGAGTCTGCCTTGGCGCTGCAGACTCCCTCGTCGCAGTATGACGTGACGGCGCATGAGGGAACGCCCAAGGTGGCGGCATTGTCATCACAGGCGGCTCCAACCGCGGCGCCGATCTGGCACGTGGGTCCGGCAACGCCGTCCGAGGCAAGGTCTTCGCACAACCCGGTTGCGCACCACGTCCCGCCATCACGCTCTCCGGGCGTACAGACATCGCCGGGCAGCAGCTGCGCGGTCCGGCAGCGGCGACCGTTTTCGGAGGTGATGCATCCGATCGTCGTGCTGGGGTTGCACTCGAAGTCGGCGGTGCAGACCTCCATCGCGTTTCGTACGACGGTGCACACCCCCGCGCAGTACAAGCCCTCTTCGCACTGTTCGCTGGTGGTGCACGCATTGTCCACCGCGATGTCCGAGGCGCATGCGGAGCCATCACAGTGGAACGAGTCCGCACAGTCCCGATCGGTGTCGCAGCGATCGCCGTTGGTGTCACCCCGGGCCCCGCAGTACGTGTAGGTGTTGTCGCCCAAGTCGAGCGGAATGCACGACTGGTCTTCGGGACACGATGCATCATCGGCGCAGTCGAACCCTTGGCTGCAAAATGCCGCGCAGGTGTTCGTCGTCGGGTCGCAGGTCAGACCATCGCGGCAGGGCAGCACCTCGGTGCCTGCGTCTGGTTGGCCTTCGTCTTCGAACGAACACGGGCCGCCGACGTCGCTCTTCTCCGCGCATCGTCCGGTTTCGATGTCGCAGAAGAGGCCGCCATCGCAGGTCGAGTCGGCCTCGCAAAACTCATCGAGCAGGCCCTTGTCGACGCAGACCCAGTCGTCGTCGTCGACCAGCTCACAGGTCGACCCTGGCTGGCATTCAACATCGCCCATCGCCGCCAGATCAGCGGAACATGGATCCCCCGCAGCGAGTCTTCCGGTGAAGAGGTTGTCCAACCGACATGGGTCGCCGTTGGGGTCGAGCAGCGGCGCGCAGAACGACTCGCCATTCGCTTGGGCGTTGCACGTCAGTCGCTCTTGCTGGGCTGCACATGCGGCAACATTCTCGGCGTTGGGCTCGGAGCGGCTCAGGTCGATCGAGTAGCCAAGCACCGAGAGCAGGTCGCCGCGGGGAAAGACGGCGTCATTGTCGTTGGACTCGAGCTGCTCCACGAAGCGTTCGGTGCACTCGTCCGCATCTGTCGTGAAGGGCCCCAGGCGGTAGTCGATCTCTCCATCGGAGCAGCACTGAAAGTCCCACGCGCACAGCGCGGCCACGAGCGCGTTGATATCGGCTTCGGACGCGCCAGGCCCGGTCCCGGTGTCGTCATCGTCACCCGCGGTGTCGTCGCCGCTGGTGTTGTCGATTCCGGTGCTGGAGCTGCTGCCGTCGCCCTTGGTTCCACCGGGGCCTTCGTTGCCCTCTGTGCCGGTGCTCGTTGCGGTTTCGGTGCCGTCGGTGTCTGCCGCCTCGCGACCCTCGCTGGTCGAGCACCCCAGGCAGAGCAGGCCGATGGCGGTCGCCAAGGTCAGCGCAGATGGAAGGGTTCGGTGATGCATGGGGCCGGCCCTGTGCAGCCGCGGTGCCAAGACTCAAAAACACATCCTTCCGGGGGGTGTTGGGTGGTGGCGCGGGCTGCTCGGGCACCGCGTTGCGCAAGTAGGGGCCGCAGACTGCACATCTCGGGCAACCCCGCGAGCGACCCGTTGTCGCCCATGGGCGCTTGGCTTGCCCCCGGAGTTCCCCTCTTCCCATGCACATGCCCGCTTGCCACACTGAGGCACGTGCGCACCACCGCAATGCAGAGGCTCGCGCTCGCGGGGGTCGTGCTCTCCGCGTGTAGTTTCGATTCCACCGAGGCGTCGGGGGAGTCCGATGACACAGGGTTGGTGACGCTCACCGCGGCAACGAGCTCGGGGTCGGGCCCGGCCGCGAGCCAGACCTCGGGGAGTGAAACCTCGACAACCGCGGGAGCCTCGGACCCCAGCGGAGCGCCGCCCTCGTTCGACCTGGGGAGCCCGACGAGCGGGACGCCGCCCGGGGGCGAGTGCAAGACGACGCTGCCGGTGACCCTGCGCGACTTTCAGATCAGCCACCCCGACATGCAGCACGTGATCACGGTGGACCCGGGGATCGTCGAGCCTGACCTCGGCGCGGATGGACTGCCGGTGTACGCTGGAGGCACCAACGGCAGCACGAATGGCAAGGCGGCCTTCGACCAATGGTACCGGGACGTCGCGGGGGTCAACGAGTCGATTCCGTACGAGCTCGAGCTGGACCTTCAGCCCGACGGAACGCTGAGCTTCGACAACGCGGCCTTCTTCCCGATCGACGATCAGGGCTTCGGAAACGAGGGCAACGTGCACAACTATCACTTCACGCTCGAGCTCCACACCCAGTTCACCTACGAGGGCGGCGAGGTGTTCACCTTCCGCGGCGACGACGACGTGTTCATGTTCATCAACGGCCGACTCGGCATCGACCTCGGCGGAGTGCACGGCCCGCTCGAGGCGAGCATCGACATGGATGCTGTGGCCGACGATCTCGGCATTGCCGTGGGGCAGACGTATCCGCTCGACTTCTTCTTTGCCGAGCGGCACACGTCTCAGTCGAACTTTCGCATCGAGACGTCGATCGGCTGCTTCCAGCCCCCGGTTGGTTGAAACGACGACGAACCGCGTTAGGGAGTGAGGCCCCGGCTGCATGCGAGGCCACGCATGTTTGTTGCGGACAGGGGCTGGGTCTCCACCAGCTGGCCGTCGAAGTCGTAGACGTAGGCGGTTTCGTCGGACAGGGCGATGATGCGATCGCCGGCCGCGGAGAGGCCATCGAGGAAGCCGGTGAATCCAGCCAGGCTGATCCCCGCCGCGGAGGACTTCGTGAGCAGATCACTCGCGCCACCGTCGGTGCCGTCATTGTCGAACGTGTACAGGACATCCTCCCGAACCACCCCGAAGCGGCCGGAGACGTCCAGGGCGAGGGTTTCGGACACCGTGCCGGCAACGAGGGCTTCGAGAGTCTCGTAGTAGGTGAAGTTTTGCGACTCCGCGGGGTCCTCGAGGATCCCGTCGTCCCACTCGAACAAGCGAGCCTCCGAGACGTCGAGGGGCTGGGTGCTGCCGTCGTCGAGGTCGACGACCATGCCTTGGTCTTCGAATCCACCCGGCCAGGCCAGCTGGTCGTCCGACCACACCCATGTGCGGGCCAGGTCGAGCTCGCCGGATGAAAGCTCGGTGACCGTGCATTGGGCCCCGGTTTGCAGGCTAAAGGCGACGACCTGCAGGGGTCCGTCGAAAGGCTCGGTGACCGAGAGGCAGACGATGTCCTCCGCGGCTATCGCAAGGCATGGCTCGGGCCAATCCACCGCATCGGCATCCGAGGCGCCCTCATCAACCCCGCCCGTGGACTCCCCGCCCGAGGAGTCCGACGACGTGCCGGACGTGGTCTCGCCCCCGGTCTCGCCTTCGGTCTCACCCGTGCCCGACGTGGTCTCGCCCGTGCCCGACGTGGTCTCGCCCGTGCCCGACGTGGTCTCGCCCGTGCCCGACGTGGTCTCACCGGTAGTCGACGAGCTCGTGGTGTCGATGCCGGTCGAGCTTGCAGAGCTGTCGGTTGTCTCGCCCGACAAGCCAGTGCACGACGCGTCGCCTCCGCATTCGTCACCGTCGGTCGGACACGCGGAGCCGAGCATCAAGATCATGAGCATGGAGATGGAGCCATGCACTCGCTTCAAGCCATTCATCGAGCCGGAAGTGCCGCTGCGCAGGCGTTCGATCATCGACGGCGCGTGAGGCATCTCCGCACTTCGGCTGGGGCATCGAGGATGGGTCGAATTCGACGTGACCGCTTGCGTTTCGTGCAAACTAGGTTAGTAAGTGTTGGGACACTAACTAACCCATGCGACCTAGACAGTTTACCGACGCGGAGCTTTTTGCTGCCGCTCGCGAGGTCATTCTCGAGCATGGGCCCTCGGTGTCCGCCAAGCGAATCGCCGAAGAGTTGGGCGTGTCGGCTGCCGCGCTGTTCAAGCGAGTTGGCACCAAGCACGAGCTCATTCGACGGGCGCTCGTTGGGGTGAACCTGCCCGACTTCGTGTCTCACCTCGAGCAGGGGCCCGACGACCGCCCGGTGCGCGAGCAGCTTCTCGAACGGGCCCAAGAGATCGACACGTTCTTCACCAAGGCCATGCCGGCCATCGCCATGCTCAAGGCCGGCGGATTCTGCCCCTCGGAGGTGTTCTCGGACATGGAGGTTCCGCCTCCGATCCGGGCGTTGCGCGCGATGACCTCATGGTTCGAGACACTGCGCACGCAGGGCCGCGTAACCATCACCGACTCGGAGACGATCGCTATGGCGTTCCTGGGTGCGCTCCAAGCCCCCCACGCGGTGCGCTCCTTCCTTCCGAGCTACCCCAACGCCGGCGCGTCCTACTTGTCCACCCTCGTTGAGACGACGCTGCACGGCATCGCACCCCAAGAGAGCGAATGATGACATTTTCCCTGCTTGTGGCGGCCCTCGTACTGGTTGCCGATCCCACCCCCGAGATCGGGCCGAAGTTCGCCAATGCACCGAGCAGCGCGAACCGGGCATCCAACCAATCGTGGTGGACGCGCTTTGCGGACCCCGAACTCAACACGCTCGTCACGCGAGGCACGGGCAACAACTTCTCGGTGCTCGTGGCGCAGAGCCGCATCGAAGAGGCGGATGCAGTGGTTTCTCAGCAGCTCTCGCCTTTGCTTCCCACGGCGAGCTGGGACACATCGCTGACCACCGGTCCGCTCGACAGCCTTGGGTTTCAGTTTGGCGGAGGTGTCGGTGGAGCGGGCATGGGGCCCGTCGACCTGCCCACGCTGTACTGGCAGGCATCCTCCACCGTGAACGTCGGGCTCGGCATCGACATCACCGGCAAGAACGTCTTGGGTCATCGAGCGGCGAAGGACGACCGCAAGGCGGCCAATCACGATGTCGATGCCCAACGCCAGTCTCTGGCCTCGCAGATCACCGGGACCTACTACGACCTCGTCACATCACGGGCGCAGCTGGCCATCACCGAACACCAGGTCGAGACCAACGAACGCCTCCTCGAGCTCACCCAGCTCAAGTTCGAGTCCGGTCAGGCCAATGCGGTGGATGTCCTGCAGCAGCGCCAGCAGCTCGCAGCATCCAAGGTTCAAGTGCCCAGGGCTCGGCAGCAGTTGCGGGCCTTCGAACAGCGCATGGCGGTGCTGCTCGGCGACACCCCGGGTCAGTCGTTTCAAACGCCCAGCACGCTTCCCGGCTTGCCCGCTCGCCCCGACGTGGGTGCTCCGTCCGAGCTGCTTCGTGCACGTCCCGATCTCCGGGCCAAGACGCAGCGACTCGAGGCCACCGAAAAACGCACCAAGGTCTCGAAGAGGTCCTTTGCCCCCGACCTGCGGCTGTCGGCCCGCGGCGGTGTGCAGGCGATCAACATCGGAGACTGGTCGTCCCAGGGGTTTTGGAGCGCCACGGCCACGCTCTCGGTCCCGCTGAGCACGGGCGGCTCCACCTACGGCCGCATGCGCCAAGCCAAGGCGCAGCAGCGCACGGCATCCCGTGACCTCTCGCAATCTACCCTGCTCGCTGTGCAGGAGGTCGAGGACGCGCTGCTTCGAGAGACCCAGCAAGCCGAGGTTCTCGCGCTCTACAAAGAGCAGCACGCGGCCGCCAAAGCGGCGTTCGAAGAATCTCGCATGCGCTACGCCGAGGGCGTGGACGAATACCTTCCTGTGCTCACCGCGCTGGCTTCCGTCCAGCGGGCGGAGCTCGACATCGTGACGGCGCACCGCGACCTCATCGCGGCCCGCATCGACCTCTACACCGCTCTCGGAGACCGGTAATCTCATGCATTGGACCCTCTCTCGCGTGCTCTTGCCCGTCGCCATTCTCGGCGCCGCGGGCTTTGGTGCCTCCACGCTCGTTCAGTCCGCCGAGACGGCCGAGAAAGATCCGCCCCCCCTCGTCGCTCCGCTCGTCGACGTCGTCTCGGTGCACCACGCCACGCTTGCCGCCCGCGTCGTCGGGACGGGCGTGGTCGAGCCCGAACGCGAGGTCACGCTTGCGGCCGAAGTCAGCGGCCGGCTCACCCAGGTGGCCGATTCGCTGGTCGTCGGCGGTCGCGTCGACAAGGGCGACTTCATCGCGAAGATCGACGGTCGGACCTACGACCTGACGGTCCGCCAGCAAAACTCCCAGGTGGCCAAGGCGCGATCCGATCTCGAACTCGAGAAGGGCCGTGGCTCGGTTGCGGAGCGTGAGTGGGAGCTGCTGGGCAGCGGTGAGTCCAAGCGAAAGCGGAGCGCGCTCGCGTTGCGTGAGCCCCAGCTCGAAGCTGCCCAGGTCGCGCTCGAGTCGGCGAAGGCGTCGCTCGACCGGGCCAAGTTCGATCGATCCCGGACCCGGGTCGTCGCGCCCTTCAACGCCACGATCACCCGTGAGGCGGTCGAGGTCGGCGCCTACATGGCCCCGGGGGCCCAGCTCGCGACCTTGATCGGAACCGACGCGTTCCGGGTCCGGGTCTCCCTGCCGATCGAGGACCTCGCGCTGATCGAGGTCCCTGGTCTGCACGGGCAACAAGGCTCCAAGGCCCGCGTGATCCAAGATCTTGGCTCACGCACGATCGAGCGCGACGGCACCGTCGTTCGGCTCGTGGGCGAACTCGATGCCGACAGCCGGACCGCGCAGCTCCTCGTTCGAGTCGAGCATCCACTCGACCCACCCGAAGGCGAGCTGCCGCTGTTGCCTGGCGCGTTCGTGCGGGTGGAGATCGACGGCAAGCAGGCGGTGGATGTCTCCCCGGTCCCACGCACGGCGCTTTCCGAGGGCAATCGGGTCTGGGTCGTCGCGAGCGACAACACCATCACCCCAAGTGAACTCACGATCGCATGGTCCGACGGCGACACCGTCTTCGCCAGCGCCGGGGTGAAGGATGGCGACCGACTGCTGGTCACCAACCTACCCACGTTGGTCAAGGGAATGACGGTTCGGGTGTCCGATGCCAAAGCCGAGGACGCGGCCGATGTCGACTGAAGTGACGCCCCCCGAAGTGCTCCCTTCCGAAGCCAAGCCCAAACCCACAGGGCCGCTGGCGTGGATGACCCTGCACCCGGTCGCATCCAACCTGTTCATGTTTGTCCTGCTCGTGGGCGGGGTGTTGGGTGTACTGCGATCCAAGCAAGAGGTCTTCCCCGAGTTCAACCTCGACATGGTCAATGTCACCGTGCCCTATCCCGGTGCGAGCCCAGCCGAGGTCGAGCAGGGCATCGTGCTTGCAGTGGAGGAGGGCGTCCGGTCCGTCGACGGGGTCAAGCGCGTGACGTCGGCCTCCGGCGAGGGCAACGCGACCGTCACCATCGAGCTGCTCCAAGACGCGGACGCCAACGAGGTGCTGGCCGACGTCAAGAATGAGGTCGACCGTATCCAGACCTTCCCCGAGGAGGCGGAAGAGCCGATCGTCTCGCTGGCCAAGCGGCGCAACGAGGTCATCTCGCTGGTTCTCTCCGGCGACCAGGAGCTCCGCACGCTGCACGACGTCGCCGAGAAGGTGCGACAACGGTTGCTCACCGACGAGCGCATCTCGCAGGTCGACCTCGAGGGCGTGCCACCGCTCGAGATCTCGATCGAGGTCGACCGGAGCTCCCTAGACGCCTACGGCTTCAGTCTCCAGCAGATTGCAGCCGAGATCACCTCGTCGTCGCTCGAGCTGCCCGGCGGTGCGCTGGAAACGAGCAACGGCGAGCTGCTGGTGCGCCTCGCCGACCGGAGGCTTTCCGGCCACGAATTCGAGGACATCATCCTTCGCAGCACCCAAGACGGGGCTGAGATCCGCCTCGGCGACATCGCGACCATTCACGACGGCTACGAGGACACCAAGCAGGCCTCGTTCTACGATGGGAAGCCGGCCGTGCGCCTCACCGTCTTTCGCATCGGCGACGAGACGCCCACAGGCGTCGCAGATGCCGTCAAGGAGATCGCGGGGGACCTCGAAGGCGAGCTTCCGCCCCAGATCTCGGTCGCCACGTGGAACGATCAGTCCGAGGCGTTGCGCGACCGCATCGATCTGCTCATGCGCAACGCCGCGATGGGCCTGGGTCTGGTGCTCGTGATCCTGGCGCTCTTCCTCGACCTTCGACTCGCGTTTTGGGTCTCGCTGGGCATTCCGGTCTCGTTTCTCGGCTCGTTCTTGCTGCTGGGCACGACCGATCTATCGATCAACATGATCACCCTGTTCGCGTTCATCGTGACGCTCGGCATGGTCGTCGACGACGCGATCGTCGTGGGCGAGCGGACCTACGCGATGATGGAGCAGGGGATGGGCCGGGCCGAGGCCTCGGTCGCCGCGGCCAAGGAGATGATCGCTCCCGTCACGTTCGCCATCCTGACGACTGCCGCCGCCTTCGCGCCGCTGTTCTTCGTCCCCGGCATCATCGGGAAGTTCTTCAGCATGATTCCCGCGGTGGTGATCTCGGTGCTGGTGCTCTCGTTGTTGGAGTCGTTCCTGATCCTTCCGGCTCACCTCGCCCACGGAAAAGACAGCAAGAAGCGGCTTCCCAGACGGGGCGTGCTTGGGGCGTTGATCCGCGGCCACGCCTCGATCGGCCACGGCCTCGAGTGGGTGACGCACAACGTCTACAAGCCCACGGCGCGCGTGCTCATCCGGGTTCGCTACATCACGCTCTCGACCGGGATCGCGCTGCTGATCCTCACTGTGGGCTTGGTCGCGAGCGGCCGCGTGCCGTTCAACTTCTTCCCGATCCTCGAGGGCGACATCGTGAAGATGCAGGCGCGGCTGCCGTACGGCACGTCGATCGATCGCACCTCCGAGGTCCGCGAGGCCGCCGAAGACGCTGCCGCCAAGGCGATCGCAGAGATCGGTGGCGAGGACGCTGTGCGCGGCATGTTCACCTACCTCGGGCAGGATGTACCGGCGCGAGGACCCGGCCCCGGAGGCAGCCCCGTCGGCTCGCACCTGACCGGAATCGAAGTGCAGCTCAAGCCCTCGGCGGAGCGCACGTTTACCTCGGCGGAGTTTGCCGCAGCGTGGCGCAAGCACATGCCACCGGTGGCTGGAATCGAGTCGCTCAAGTTCTCGAGCGCCAGTGGTCCAGGGGCAGGCGCGGCGGTTGCGGTGCAGCTCTCGCATCCCGACACCGAGATCCTGGCCAAGGCCAGCGCCGAGATGACCGAGGCGATTCGGGCGTACCCCACGCTCAAGAACGTCACCAACGAGTACTCGGCCGGCAAGCCCCGGCTCGACTATCATCTCAGGCCCCAGGCACGCGTGTTGGGGCTCTCGGGCAGCGCCGTCGCCGGACAACTCCGGGCGGCGTTCTACGGCTCCGAGGCGATCCGCGAGCAGCGTGGTCGCAACGAGCTGAAGGTGATGGTTCGCCTGCCCAAGGCGCAGCGCGAGTCCGAGGCGGACCTGTCGCGGTTCATGCTGCGCACACCGGCCGGCGGCGACGTTCCGCTGGGCTACGTTGCAGAGTTCGATCGGAACGTCTCGCCGACCACAATTCGTCGCGAGGACGGGCAGCGCCAGGTGACCGTCTCGGGCGAGCTTGCGGAGGGGGTCGCTTCGCCGGCCGAGGTCTTGGCCGACCTGCAGAAGACCGGGTTTGTCGAGCTGCAGAAGAAGTACCCGCGGCTGTCGGTCTCACTCGTCGGGCAACAGCGGGAGCAGCAGGAGGCGTTCGCGAGCCTCGGGCAGAACTACGTGATGGCGCTGTTCGTCATCTTTGCGCTGCTCGCGTTGCCGTTCCGCAGCTATCTGCAGCCGCTCATCATCATGGCCGTGATTCCCTTCGGCATCGTGGGGGCCATCGCTGGCCACATGCTGATGGGCTACACGCTCAGCATCATGAGCGTCTTCGGCATCATCGCGCTGTCGGGCGTGGTCGTGAACGACTCGCTCGTGCTCATCGACGCCACCAACCGAGAGCGGCGAGAGGGCAAGAAGCCGATGGACGCGATCATCGACGCTGGCTGCTCGCGGATGCGCCCGATCTTGCTCACGTCACTGACCACGTTTTTTGGGCTGATCCCGATGATCGCCGAGACGTCGGTGCAGGCGAAGTTCTTGATCCCCATGGCGATCAGCCTGGGCTTTGGCGTGCTGTTTGTGACGTTCGTGGTGCTGTTGCTGGTGCCGGCGCTGTACATGATCATCGAAGATCTTCGCAGCTTGCTCGGTGGCGGGGACCCAGAGCATCAGCTCGACTGAAGTTGAACCCATCGGAGCGTCGGGGCGTTACCCTTGCCGGTGATGCCTGCCGACGTCGAGCGACTGTTCCGAATCATCGCCCCTGCTTTGGTCCTCTTGGCCGGGTGTGACGCCAAGGAGGGCGCGCCGAAGGCCGACGTGGTGGCGAAGGCCCCCGTCGATATTGGAGCGGCAGCCGTCGCAGACGATGACAAGGCGCCGGAGTTACCACCGGAGTCCCCGCCCCTCGATGTCGGGGAGGCCACCCCGCCAAAGTTGGATCTGCCCCCCGTGGTTGCGGACCCCAAGCTTCCGGTTGAGGAACCACCGAAGCCCAAGGTTGAGACGCCGCTTCCGAAGGCGGAGGCTCTGACCCCCCCGGTCGGACGGAAAGAACGTCGACCGAGGCCAACGTGCCCGAGTGGAACGTGGTGCACCGACAAAGCGAGCGCGAAGAAGCACGCTGTGACCGGGGCGAGCTACAGCCAGGGGTGTCCGTCCAACATCACGGGCGGTGCCAAGGGCTTGGATGCGCCAGCTCCCGGCGGCGAGATGCGCGGTCTCGACCCGGCGGCGACGAAGGCAAAGCGCACCGAGGGCAGCAAAGACGCATGTTGCTACGGGTGGTTCAGGCGATGCCCCGGCGGGCGTCCTCTGCTGAATGACGCGGGGACACCGGTGGTCGCTGCCTTCGAGACCGGTCATGCACCCCGATGGTCCTGTGACCGGGAGGCGCTCCCTGCCTCTGCGCAGGCCCGGGCGTTCGCGGCCCAGGCGTGGCTGGACGACGCTGCCATGGAGCACGCCTCGGTCGCATCCTTTGGCCGGGTCGCACTCGAACTGCTGTCTCTGGGTGCTCCGCCCGAGCTCGTCGAGGGCGCGCACTTGGCCGCGCTCGATGAGATTCGGCACGCCAAGACCTGCCTGTCGTTGGCGCGGGCATGTGGCGCTGCAGAGGTCGAGCCAGGACCCCTCGCCGCGGTACCGCAACGCAGCGCCGACTTTGCTCGGTTCGCGGCCGACACCTTTATCGAAGGCTGCGTGGGCGAGACGATCGCAGCGCTCGTCGTGACCCGCGCAGCGGCGAGCGCCGAGGACGCCACCGTTCGTCAGGCTCTGGAGGAGATCGCGGCCGATGAGGCGCGACATGCTGCGCTGGCCTGGCGGATGGTCTCTTGGGCGATCGAGCGCGGTGGTGCCCCGGTGCTGGCCGCGGTCCTCGAAGCCGCAGATCGCCTCCGAGACACAACCACAACGGATGCGCCTGCCGGGGCGGAGCCGGAGGGGATCGACCGGCTGGGACGACTCGGCGCGAGCGAGCTATCCCGGGCCCGCCGCGACGGTTGGACCGGAATCATCGCTCCGATGCTCACGGCACTGCAGCACCCGTCCATCGCCTAGCCCCGACGACAACCCGACCGCGAGGTCGTGCCCATCGAGGCTCGAGCATCACCGCAGGACGAGCGCCTCAGCGTCGTAGTCGACCCCGAGTGGCCACAGGGCGGGCGCACCAGTGTTGTGGTCGACGTCCTGGTACTCGGTGCGGCCGGGGCCCCACACGAGCGTGAGGTCGTCCATGTCCGCGTCTGCGTTGCTGACCTCGTCGCCCGCACAGCCGAAGAAGACCTCGGTGTTGCGAACCTTGTACGCCTTGCACTTCGTGCCGAGCACCTGGTCTGCGCTGAACGCCACGACGTCGCCGCGCTGTGCGTCGTATCCGGCATAGGGATTGAACGGCGGGTACTCGACGCCGTTGACGTCATACCCCTGCGTGGAGAGCACATCGGCAGCAGAGAGACACTCGCGCTGCGACGTTGGGGTACCCAGCGGTGCTTCGGCGACCGCGTTTCCGTTGACGTAGATCGTCAGCGTGCCTTCGCCAACCTGACGCTTGTACGTGGTGGGCAGCGGCTTGGTCAGTCCGGTCGCAAGCACGAGCGCAACCTGATGCTCTTGCAGGTCCTCGGCCATGCCGGGCAGCGCGTTGGCGAGGTCGCCGGCGCTGTCATGAGGCACCGTGAGCGACTCGACGGGAAGCTCCCACGTGAACGCCAGGTGCGCCCACTCGCCTTCTCGAATTCCGACCGACGCGGCGTCGACCGAGACCGAGTAGGACTGGTCTTGGTACATCATGTCGAACTCGAGGCTGCCGTCCTGGATGAAGGCTTCGGGCATCAGCTCTTCGGCTGTTCCTTCGCACGAACCGTACGAGAAGATGCCGTGCAGCCCTTCGCCCGCGACGTCGAACTGGGGCCGGTGGTACAGCTCCACACCGCCGCGCAAGTCCTCCTGCTCGAAGGTTCGCAGCGTGATCGGATCGGAGCCGCCAGGCATCGCAGCGGCGACGTTTCGCACCTTCTCGGGGTGCTCCACCCCGTCGGTGGTCCTGACGTCGACTCGGGGAATGTCGAGGAACTGGTGCGAGCGGTTGACCTCGTGCGCGAGGTAGCCGGTCCGCGCCGCGCAGGACTCTCCCTCGACACACTCGTCAAAGTCCACCTTCGACGCGTTGTCGTAGATGATGCCGATCTCCTCGGCCGCTTTCATCGAGTCCGACTCGAGGTAGGCGTCGAGCGCTCGACGAAGGCCGGCGTCGATGAACAACGGCAGCGAGTAGTCGTGCGAGTAGTGGTTGTAGTCGGCGTAGAAGATGTCGTTGAAGCCCCGCTGGAACGTGTCATCCGAGTTGGAGGTCGGGTCCATGCGGCGGTTGAGCACGACGAGCTTGCCGTCGTAGGCCGGGTCAGAGACGCGGAACAGACCGCCGTTTTGGAACTGGTCGCGATCCGCCTCATTGCGGGCTTCGCCGCCGTCGAGGCCGTTGTGGCTGCGCAGTGCGTGCGACCAGCCAGAGAGCCCCATGGAGAGCGACCACTTGACCTTGTCGAGCTCGGCGACGGTGCAGCTGTTGCCGCCGTCGGCACACCCGCGCGCGCTCCATTCGTAGCCACCGCCATTGCCGGTGAAGTCCTGGACCAACACTTGGGCGGCCGAGTGGGCGCCCATCGAGTAGCCGGCGATTCGGATGTCGCCCAAGCGGGACTCACCATCAGGACCTTGGTCCGCGACCAACAGCTGGTCGATCAGCTGTGCCGCGAGGACCATGGAGTGGGAGTGCGCCGAGTCGTAGCCCGACTGCTGCTGACCAAAGCCGGCGATCGAAGCCTTGAGTTGCGCGGCGAGATCGGCAGAGGCGATCTGCGGCACGATCACGTCGATCGCTCGGTTCATGGAGGCGACGTGTTCCGCGTCGGGACCGGCAGCCAGCGCCTCGACGTTGTCGAAGCAGAAGGAATCGTTGCTGGCACCGCAGTTCCAGTTGATCGAGAAGATCAGCGCGTTGGGATCACGCTCGTTGATCCAGCGAAGGACGGCGCCTTCGTCCAGGAGGCTGTTGTTTTGGTCGGCGCCTCCGAACCCGGTGAAGTAGATGTAGACGTTGGGCTTGGCCTCGTTGATGTGCGCCGCGACGTCGCCGGAGCAGTCTCCGAAGCGGGAGGCGATGTTGGCCAAAGCCTCTTCGGGATCCTCGATGCGCCGCGTGACCTCGGCGTCCATGCGGGCGCTCTGACCACCGGGGTCGTAAATCGGCCACGCCGTGTAGTTGGCGATGATCGGCTCGCCACCAGGACCCACCGCACCGGGGCTGTCCTCGAGTGCCTGGGCGAACACCGTGTTGGGATACGCGGCTTGCTGCAGGCAGACCGCGGATTCCACCGGGTCCAGATCATCCGCCTTGCCGCCCGGGCCGGCGTCGTCTTCAACGGCGTCCGCGCCATCGGGTGACGCGCAGCCACTGAGCGCGGCCATGGTTGCGATTGCTGTCCAGATCCGTGTGTTCATCATCATGTCCCCACCAGCGGCCCATGCCGCGCAGAAAGACTTACATCAGGGCCAATGGGTGTCAGTGTGTGCCTTGGAATCGCCGTTCGCAGGCCGAAATCGGCCGTTAGAGGCCAACACCGAGCGCTGGAGGCTAGGGCCCCCAGGACGAGCGCAAGTCACGCAGGCTCTTTTCTCAGTTTGGGTCGCGTCCGCCATCCCGACAGAGGAGCTTTTGCGTGACGCTGCAGCCCGAGTGCGTCCTATCGGAGCGCGCGGCCGAAGGCCGGCCAGTACGCGGAGCTGTTGGACCAGTAGCTGTCCACGGGAGACTCGATGGTGAGCGCTGGAGTGCTGGCCACTCCGTCGGGGCCGCCTTTGAAGATGTACACCCGCCCCGGCCCATCGGCGTTGAACGAGCTCGGGGCGCCGGGGGCACCCACCGCGAGGTCGCTGAAGCCGTCGCCGTCGTAGTCTCCGCCGCTGAGCGCGTGGCCAAACGCGTCGCGGTGCCCGTCGCCGGGGTTGCGCAGCGTTGCCGAGGGGGTCGAGGGGAGGCCGGATGCGTCGGCGTAGTACAGGTAGACGGCTTGCGCCGAGCTGATCGCGGCGTCGACGAATCCGTCGCCGTCAAGGTCTCCGACGATGGCCAGATCGCTGCCGAAGATCGAGTCGTCGGGGTCGGGCGCATCGATGACGAGCGTGGGCTCCGCGCTCATGCCTTCAGCGGTACCAGCATAGACGTTGACTTGGCCCGAGAAGTCGTTCTCGTGGTAGCTGCCCACCATCACGTCTTGGAGCCCGTCGCCGTCGAAGTCCGCGTGGGCCACCGTCTCGGAGAGCGAGCCTTGAACCACGGCGGTGGCGTCCGGCCGCAGGCCCTCGGCCGAGCCCAGGTGGAGTTGAAGGTCGACCGGAAGCGTGCGTCCGGCGGAGATCAGGGCGTCGTCGAAGCCGTCGCCGTTGACGTCACCCACGCCCCAGGAATACAGGCCCCAGTCGGGGTTCGGGACCGACGGCTCGAAGGGCTCGCCGTAGATGAGCACGCTGCCGCCGCCCGAGGAGTAGATGTGAAGCCGACCCTGGCCTCCGGTGGCGAGCTCTTCGATTCCATCGCCGTCGACGTCGCCGAGGACGGCCACGTGATAGTAGCCGGCCGCTGATACGCGCTCGTAGGGCCACAGCCGCCGAGGTGACGCGTCGAACCTCCACAACCGAGTGCTGGCCGAGAAGATGCCGTCGCGCCCGCTGCCGTCGGAGATCGTGTAGCTGCGCAGGACGGACGAGAAGTAGTTGTGACCCTCGCCGGGTACCTGGAGCTCGTCGTGGGGCTCGGGGTCCAGGCCATCAGGCCCGCCCAAAAACACGAACATCTTGCCGACCTCGGGGGGCGCGCTGCCGTTGGTCCAGCCGCCAGTCTCCACGCCCTCGGCTCCCGGGGCGCCCACTGCGAGATCGGCGTAGCCGTCGGCGTTGACGTCGAGCGCGTCCGGACTCAGCGTCGGAGTCTCGCCGCCGTCGTCGTCGTCGCCGTCGTCCCCGTCGTCGACACACACGCTTCGGTAGTCCGCGCAGCAGTCTCCGTAGCCCTCGCACTCATCGTCGCACCAGCACTCGCCCTGCGAGGGGCCACCACAAGAGTTCTCTTCGCCGTCAAGACAGGAGCCGGGCAGGTCGGCCTTGCCGATCGCCCCGCGCGCTGGTGGCTCGCTCTCCGCCTGGGAGGACCCCGTTTGTGCTTCGCAGGCGGGGATCAGGCTGACGAAGAGCAACAGTCCAAGGGTCGCGGGAGGGCGCGTCATGCAGGGGACGTCGGGCGCGGAACCGATTCGATCACGACCCATGTGCGTGAGTGTGGTCACCCCCAGCAACCGCCCACGCGCCATTCGCCGCGATCGCGGCTGCCGCGAAAATAACTGAGACAGCCGAACGCGCCCCCGCAACGTAGGTACAGATGCTGTCGCAGCTCGCCCATCGCTCGCTCCTCGCCCTCGCCATCGTGTGCGCTTGTTCCAACGACGACGCCGCGGGGCTCGCGTTCGGCGGCTCGACGACATCCGCGCCCGCCGAGGGCTCGAGCGGCGTCGAGGCCCCGTCAACCGGCGGTTCGGAGGATGGGACGGACGGAACGGTTCCGGTCACGGGGGGAGCGGAGGACGCGGAGAACGGCTCCGATTCCGGTTCCGATGGCGGGGAAGACACGGGGTCGCCGGTGGAGCCCCCGAGCGGGTGCGCCCTGGCGACCCACCACAGCTCCGAGCTCGGGTGGAGCGCGGGGCAGGAGGTCGAGGCCCCGCTGCGCGGGCTTCTGGCCACGCTCGGCCAGGGTGACGTCGTGTGCTTTGAGGACATGTACGACATCACGCCGTCGGGGTCGCCGCTCGAGATTCCCGACGGCGTCACGCTTGCTGCGTTGGCGGGTGGAGGCCTGCGCGTCACCGATATCTTCGCGATCTCCGGCCCCGGCATGTTCGTGTTCGGGAACGACGTGCACCTGGTCAATCTCACCGTGGAGGATGCCGCGCCCCCCTTTGATGGAAGTACCTCCGAGTCGAACAATCGCACCCTGTTCCAGGGCGGCGGCGTGTCGGGCCTCGAGCTTCATGACTGCCGCTTCGACACCTACGCCAAGAGCATCTTTCGCTTGGATGGCGTCTCGGAGTTCGTGGTCTCGGGCACCGAGTTTCGCCACTCCTACTACCAGATGCTGATCACGTCCGGATCGCATGCCGGACAGTTTCGCCGCAGCCTCTTCCATGACTCCGAAGGCGACGGGATCAAGACCGGCTACGGAAACCTCTCGGATGTGCGTGACATGCATTTCGACGAGTGTGCGTTCGAGAACAACCTTCGCGACGGGATCGATACGACCGGTGGGCTCCGCGCTTCGTCGGTCGAACGCAGCCTGTTTTGGAAGCTCTTCAGCGGGCTCGACATCAAGACCGGGTACGGGAGCCCTGAAGAGGCCGCGGTCGAGTGTACAAACCGCGACATCGAGATCTCCGACTGCGAGTTCGTCGATACGGAGACTGGCGCCATCGTCCTGACGACGATCGACGCCCCGCCGCTCGAGGTGACCGATGACAACGCGGAGCAGCTCCTGATCCACGACATCTTCGTGCGCGATTCGCTGGTCGAGCAGCGCGATGGATCGAGCCGAGCGATCTTGGCCAAGGATGCACATGACATCTACTGGGATGGGCTGCAGCTTCTCGGCGGCGCGGGAGAGAGCAAGATCCTCGGCCTCGCCAGCCCCGGCGACTACGGCAACCGGCCGCAGCTCTCGATGACCAACTGGAACATCGAAGTCACCAACAAGTCCGAGGGTCCCGCGCGAGCAGAGCCACCCCAGCGACCATTCGACACCGTCGGCCCTCGCTGAGTCCGCGCTCGTCGATTTGAGCGGCGATCACTCGTGGATGGTCACTCGGTCACGACGGCACCGTCTCTGCGAGGATCGACGCCCCCCGTGAACGCACCGTCCTCGTCGGCGACGGCATGGACGCCACCAAAGTAGGGCTGCAACGGGCCTTGCACGAAGTGCGGGCGCGGCTGCATCACCGTCATACCGAGGCGCTCGAACTCGCCGATGTCTGCGTCCTCTACGGAGCCCGATTCGGCGAGGACCTCACTTCGCCCGAGCGGATGGACCCGTGGCGCGGCGACGGCTTGCGCGATTCCTCGTCCGTGCTCGGCCCATCGTGCCGCGACCTGCGTCGTCGACGTGATGATGCGATCGTCCCCCGCACTCCCGACCATGAGCCGTGGGCTCCCACCGCGATACAGCGTCGTGGCGGCCATGTACGAGTAGGGCTTGGCACCGGGCCTCAGGCTGTTCGACACGGCGGAGGGACCGATCTGAAAGTCGAGCATGTAGTTGTTGTAGAGAAAGCCGAGCGTGGGGTGAGCAACCTTCGCTCCGAAGTAGGCGTTGAGACTCTGGGTGACGCCGACCATCGTGCCGTGGCGATCGACGACCGAGAAGTGGGTCGTCTCACCGCGCTCCTGCGGTCGCAAGCGTGTCGACAATCGGGCCGCAAAGGCCGGATCGATCCTCGTCGCGATCACCGCGGCCGCTTCGTCCAGAGCTGGCAGGGGTTGGCTGACCCGCACCCGTTGGGCCGCATTCATCGCCTGCGCGAGGTGAACGATTCCCCCTGGCGCAGCGATCTTTGTCTCGGCACTCGCGAGAATCTGCAGAGCGAGGATGACCGCCCATCCCGAGCCGGGCGGCGGCAACGAGTACACCTCGAAGGGCCCGGCTTCGCCACGCAATGCCGCAGATTCGATGGGTGCGGGTACCGACGCGAGGTCATTCGCGTCGATCCAACCATCGTGCTGTTGCATGTCTGTCGCGATCGCTCGAGCCAACTCGCCCTCGTAGAAGTCGTCGGCCCCGCGTCGTGCGATGTGTTCGAGCGTTTGGCCCAGGGCCTCCCGGGCCACGACATCTCCGTTGCGCGGCACCATGCGGCCGATGCCACAGCTCGCGGCCGTGGCGGGATCGCGTTCCAGGGCCTCACCGAAGCGGGCGTACGCCATCGCCCGGAAGGGTCCGATGGTGAACCCCTTGCGGGCAGACTCGATGGCCGGGGCGACGACCTCCTCCCACGTCACCACCCCGCTGCCATGGTGCTTGAACGCATGTGCGAGCGTACGCAGCAGGGTCGGAACGGTCGCCGCGCGCCGCCCGGTCAGGTCGGCGGCACTCACCTCACCCGGAAGCCGGCGGGGGGCCAGCGATGCACCCTCGATAGCGAAGGGCGTTGTGTTCGGCGCGGCGATGAGCAGCATAGCCTGGCCGCCAATGCCCGAACCCGCCGGTTCCGTCACCCCCAGGCTCAACGATACTGCGACTGCAGCGTCGATCGCATTCCCACCGCGGGCCAGGATGCGCGCACCTGCGGCGGATGCTTGCGGGGAGGCGGAAGCCACGACCCCAGCGGGTCGCGGACCAGAGCGGGGAGCGTCGCGAGACACAGGCCAGTGTGCACGGCCTGGTTCGGAGTTGAAAGCAGGCGTCGCCAGAGGCGTACGATGTCGATCGAGGCGTCGTAGAGCCGTCCACCGTGGGGTGAAGGCAGATCGTCGGGTCCCCCTGGCCGTATCTCGGGAACCCACGCGGGTTCGTCGTCGGTGCCGACCCGCCAGTTGCTCGCGGACGGGTGAGTCGGCCAGCAGCTCTGCTTCATCTGCGTCCGGATGTACGCTCAGCGCGTCCGGTACTTCTTCCCGGCCTTGTACGCGATGGTCCCGAGGTCATGGATCCCGGATGCTGGCATCGTGTCGCAGCAAGGCCAATCGCGGGTCACAAACCAGTGGTCGCCGACGTGGACGGAGAGCTCGAGCAAGCGATCGCGGGGCACATCAAAGAACAGGAATGAGCCGTCGTCGCCGGTCTGGCCAAACCGAGCCACCTTGCCCACCTCGGGCCCTTCGCAGGGGGTGCCCATCGAACCGAGACGGCCGCGCAAGGGGTCCTCGCACAGCTCGACGCCCGCGCCGGCGAGCGGGCTGCCGTCCTTGGTGAAGACCCCGCGGACCCAGCCCTTGGGCTTCGCGGCGGCGGGCAACGCGACCGCTGCGCCTTGCGCCCAAATGGATCGGAGTCCGTACTCCCAGCCGAAGCTGCCCGGCTGAAGCGTGTCGACCGAGCCGCGTGGATACCAACGCGCGACCCCGGACAGGTCCGACCGCACGACGAACAGTCCGGCATCGGTCGCCACCCAAAACCGTCCCGCGGAATCGGCGGCGACCGTCCCAGCCCGCGTTGCATACTCAAGCGGCACCTGAGACACGCTTCGGTCGGGACGCTGAAACGCCAACGTGCCGCCGCTGCGTTTGAAGAGCGCCATGGTGCCATCGAGCCGAGTCGTCAGCGTGGGGGTGTCGAGTCTGCCAATGTCCGGCACCGCAAGGTCGACGCGCTCCCAGGCGCCATCGGTCAGGCGCAGCACGTCGCCGTATCGCCGCAAGAACACGGTGCCATCACCACCGATATGAAACTCGTCGATCCGTCGGTCGTCAGGCCCGGGAAGTTCTGTCTTGTGCAGGACCTCACCGTCGACGCGGTACAGTTCTAGGTCGTTGGTGACCCATACACCGCCGTCCGCCAACACCGTGATGTTGGTGGGGTAGAGCCTGCCCCTTCCCAACGTTGCCTCGGACTCCGTTGCGGACCAGGAGGTGCCGTCGTAGAAGGCCATTCCGCGCATCCCGATCGCCCAGAACGTCCCCTCTCCGGCGGCAGCAACTCCGTTCACCCAGGAAAGAGACGAGGGGACTATCACGGACTCTCCGCCTTGCAACGGCTCGATTCGCGAGATGTCGTTGTTGCCGCTGACAATGTACAGACGCCCTTTCGGGTCGTGAACCATCCGAGTTGCGGAGTCGTGCACCAGCGACCAGCGACCGGACCGACTCAGGCGAGCCAAACCACCGTAGCCCTTGGGACCGGCGTCCAGGACGATGTAGACAGCACCATCCTGCGCGCCAGACTCGTCCTCAGGGGACGTGTGATCGCTGCCCGGTGCACGTACACGAGCGCGGTCGCCTCGCAGCGTCGGCTCGAACCAGTCGCGTTCCCGAAACCCCTGCAGATCGGGATCCTTGCGGGCCTTGGCCGCTGTCCGCACCGGATCTCGCGCCACGGCCTCAGCCAGGGCGATGCGGGCCAGATCCTCATCGGCGGCCATTGCCGACGCGCATGCGAGGTTGAAGGGATGCTTCCACTGGGTGGGCTCGAACAGACTCGCGAGGACGAACTCGCGCTGCGCCTGTTCGTATTTCTTCGCCTTGTAGTGCTTCCAAGCCAACGTCGATGCGCCCGAGGTGGGCGTGGCGTTTTTGTGCAGCGCGACGGTTTCCTCGGCGAACGTCTTGGGCGTGGCCGATGGCGTGGGTTCGTCCGGCTCCTCGGCGCGGGCCGAGGGCACCGCAAGCGTCTCGGGTTCGTCGGCCTTGGCCGCATCCGGTGGAGGTGGTCGCGAAGGCGTTGCCGGATCCGCCTCGGCCTTCACAGTGTGCGTGGACGATGCTGGCCCCTCGCAGCCTGAAGCCAGCAGCAGCGCGAAGCACAGCACCGAACCCCGCCAGCTCCCAGCGTCCACCGCCGCACGGTAGCAGCCGACGGCGGGTGGAGGCAGGGGGCACGGCGTGCTGGTATCCGGTCGTGGCGGCTGAGCGAAATGAAGTGGGAAAAAGCTGGGATGGAGGAGCAGGGAGGGCCGCGGTCTCGCCCACGAGTGTTCTTGGCGTGGGGCTCTCCACAGCGAGGCCACGTCGGTTGACGGGGCGTTGCGCGTCGCGCGAGAGTCCAACCCAGGGGATGAAGCATGCTCGGGTCACGTTCGTCACGCTCTGTCTGCATGGTCTCGGGTGCCAGTCAGACCCCCCAGACGTGGTTGCAAAGGCGGAGGGTCCAGACGCTCGCGAGCCGGCGCCTCCGGATGAGGTGGCCGTCGACATTGGTGGCGCTGCAGACCTCGCGTTGCCTGGCCTCGCCAAAGCGACCAAGGCCTTCCCGCTTGCGCCACCTCGGCTTACTTTGGCCGCCGGAAGTGACCATACTTGCGCGGTTGTTCGCGTCGCGGAAGGCCCTCGGGGTCGCGTCAAGTGTTGGGGAGAGAACGACTTCGGCCAGCTTGGCCTGGGTGACACGAAAGTGCGCGGCGCGAGCGCGGCCCAGATGGGCGATGCGCTCCCATTCGTTGGCTTGCCGGAAGACGCTGACATCATCGCAGTCGATGCTGCGATCAACCGGAGCTGTGCACTGTCGAGTGACGGCCGGTTGTGGTGCTGGGGTGCCAACGAACGTGGCCAGCTCGGACTGGGCGACACTCGGGCCCGCGGGGCCGATAGAGACGACATGGCAACGCTCGCACCGGTCGACCTTCCTGGTGCGGTCGCTTCGTTTTCACTGGGTGATCAACACGCGTGTGCGGTGTCCAGGAGCGGGTCGGTTTGGTGCTGGGGTGCCGGCGCGGACGGGCAGACCGGACACGCGGATGCTGAGTTCCGCGGTGACGAGCCGGCCGAGCTTGGCGAAGCCCTCCAGCCGGTAGACCTGGGGACCGGCGTGCACGCCTTCGCGGTGGCTGCCGGCGCCGCGCATACCTGCGTGCTGGTTGATGGCGGCGCAGTAAAATGCTTCGGGCTGGGGAGGTATGGCGTTCTCGGCTTGCCGGACACTCGGTCTCGGGGTGCAGGACCAGCACAGATGGATGATGCGTTGCCGCCGGTGTCGCTCGGAGAGTTTCGGGCCGTCCAAGTGGTTAGCGGTGGCTTGCATGCGTGCGCGCGTTCGGTCGACCACCGAGTGGTTTGCTGGGGAGGAAACAAGGTCGGTCAGCTCGGAGTTGAGAACTCTGACTCGTCCGGCGGCAAGCCGGGTGAGAGCCGCCGCGCTGCCCCGGGCGGAGACGCCAGGCCGAAGGTCGACTTGGGGGACATCCGCGAAGTCGTTGCCCTGGCCGCGGGCGGAACCACAACCTGCGCGACGGTGTTGCCTGAGCCACCTGGCGCGAGTGAGACCGTCACGAAGTGTTGGGGAGGGCGCTACGGTGGCGGCTCGCCGGGCGAGATGGGGAGGGCACTGCCCACGGTCGACGCCGGGCCCGGGCGCACCTTGATCGCTGTGGCATCGGGCGGACTCCACCATTGCGCCATCGTTGTAGACCGCACCGTGGCGACCGAGGACGACGTGCGGCCTACAGCTGGTCAGGTTGTCTGTTGGGGGGCGTGGGTGCCGGGCGTGGGCTTCAGCCACGCACTCGGTGTCCCGGCCAACAAGCGGACCGAGTCGTTGGCTGACAACCCTGCGGTTGTTCGGCTGGGCAAGGACGTCCATGTTGCCCTCCCGGCGATGACGAACGTGACGTCGCTCGAGTCGGAGTGAGTCAGCCGCAGACCCGACGCGAAGATCTTCACGTACGAGGTGGTGGAGACGGCCGATTTTGAGGCGCCATACGTCCGAGACGATTCGCGTGATTCAAGTCGCCGGTCGCCCTCTGCGCGCCTCGATCGCAGTCGGGCATGATCCAAATGTCGCGAAGGGGCCAGATCGTCCGAGATTCGACCGTAGGGCAAAAACGTCCGACGTCTCAAAAGTGGGCATCGGTGCCCAAAATCGGCATTGCGCGGATGGCACCACCGCCTCGGGGCGCATTGCCACTGCCCGAATCCTGAATCGTCCTCGCGACCAGTGCGTCGAAATCAGCACCATGGCTACCGCACGCATCTTCGCCCTGGCCCTCTTGGCTGCCGTCCCCTCGATGCTGTTCGCAGCGGACGC
>CAYGTG010000015.1:0-8492 GCA_964352485.1 uncultured Nannocystaceae bacterium
AAAAAGACGAGTGAGACGTCGTGTCGGGTTTCACCACGGGCTGCTAGGGGCCGTCCCCAATTCGGTGGAATGGTCAGAGGGGTGTCAGCAGAGTCCAGGCCAAGGCACGAAGAGGGCGTTTGTCGGGCACATGCAACCGATGAGGAACGACGGCATGGGCTCTGGGGACGCCGCGATGTGCTCCACTCGAGTTCGTCGGATAGGTCTTAGGATGAACTGCCAACGAACGAGTTTGTCGATCCTCGCAGTCGCTGCAGCTGCGCTCGTCTACGTGGTTTCGAGTATTCTCAGTGAGACCGCCACGCAGCTTGCACACGTTGCGCCACAGGTTTTGTAGCCATGCGGCCATGAACGGGGTGCTGATGCGGGCATCGCCTCAGTCGGTTTCGCCATCGAGGCTCAGCAGGTACGCCGCGAGCTGAGCCCGCTCCGCATCCGAGAGACCTGCGGTCGAACCGTGTGTCTCTCCAGCCGCGAGGATCACATCGAAGACTGTCGCCGCCGATCCGTCGTGAAGGAACGGCGCATTGTTCCAAAGCCCGCGCAAGGTCGGAGTGTCGAGTCCATTCAGAGGACCGCCGAGGCGCTGTCCGGAAGCCTCGGTGATCGTACCGACGTCGTGCAGAAGCGGCACTCCCGGACTGAGGAACGCGCTGTCGGTCAGCCGAGGCCCGGCGTGACAGTCCGTGCAGCCCAGCTCCGCCGACTCGAACAGCGCGCGTCCGGCTTCGGCCTCGTCAGTCAGCGAGCCGTCGGCATTGCGGTACGGACTCCGAGGAAACGTGTCGAGCGTCGTCACATAGGCCGCAAGCGCATCCAACGTCGCCGACACCCCCGCTTTCGCATCGCCCAGGGGCTCACTGCGCGTGCCAGTCTCGAAGTCACCATCGGGCATCAAGCCCATCCCGGACTGCGGGCCTCGGATGTCGTTCTCAAAGTCGTGAACCTCGTCGAAGTTGGCCGACCAGTGCATCGGGCCGTGAGCGTCGCCGCCGTGGCCGAGCAGGGAGATGGTGTTGCGCACGCCCTCGCCGCGGTCGGTGAAGTCCCACGTCCGGTGGTCGGATTCGCCGTCGAGGTGGCAGTGCGCGCACGCCATGTACCCATCCCTGGACAGGCGAACATCGAAGGAGTCGTTGAAGAGGATCTTGCCCAGGGCGACCTCGGGGTCGAGCGGTTCGCCATCGGTGATCGGGATCGTGGCGATGGGCTCTGGGATCTGCGCGAAGCTGGTGACGTCGTAGACCACCACTTCGCGGCTCATGAACGCTTCGACGTAGAGGTAGCGATCGTCGGCGGTGAGGGCCAAGCCTTCGGGGGCAAAGCCAACGTCGAGGATCGCTCCGGCCTGGGCTCCGGTGAACGTGTCGACGCGCTCGACGGCACGCGACCCTCGGGAGGCGAGGAACAAGAAATCACCGCGACTGGAGAACACGCCCGCGCTGAGCAAGCCGCGGTTGTCGAAGTGGCGCCTCCGGGTGAAGTCTTCGCTGAGATCCCCCGCGACGTCGAGGTAGGACACGACGCCGCGTAACGTCGTCTCGAACGTGAACGGCTCGGCGTTGACGAACTCGCCATGGTTGATGTTCGCCTGGAGTGACGGCACCGCGGCCAGGTCTCCGATGGGGGAGATGAGCAACTGGCTCAAGTAGCTCGGAACGCCCCCGGCTTCGGTGTCGGAGGCGACCTGCGGATCGAACTGCAGGGCCACCGCGTCCCGTTCGCCGCTGTCGGGATCCAGCAACACGATTTGTGCCTCGACATCGGGCGAGCGCCATCGCGTGACGCCCAGTCGGCCGTCCGGAAGCACGGCGATGCCCCGGGCGTCTTCGATGGCAGGCATCGTCTCCAGCAGGGTGGGCGTTCCTCCCAAAGAGATACGGGCAACTTCGCCTGGCCCCTGCAACGAGACATAGGCGGTATCGCCCACCACGACGACCCCGAATGGCCGGCTACCCCACGGCAGCTGAACAGTCGATGTCGTGCCCGCGCCAAGAGCATGCACCGCGACACGATCGTCCGCCGGACAGGCCACCACCGCCTGCTCAACCCACCACGCGACCGTGCGCGGTCCGGAGCACGTCGGAGTCCGAACACCGAGCAAAAAGCTGTCGCCGCTGCGCTCGACGGTGATGAGTTCGTTGCTGTCGGGACTCACCACCACCGCGCGATCCCTTTGGTCGATGTCGATCGTGCTGCTCTGCGCGGGCGCGTGCGTGGGCTCGAATGTGACGGTGATCGTGACGTCTTCGGACCGGCTGTTGCCATCGGCATCGAACACGGTGAGGACGGGCCGATAGCGGCCCGGGACCTCCCAGCTCATCTCAAGGATCGGGTCGTCGCTCGGTTCAGCCGGCCTCGACCCATCGTCGAGCGTCCACTGGTAGAGCACCGCACCCGTAGACATCGAGCCATCGAGCATCACCGTGTCGCCGACCAACGCGTAGCGGTCCGGGCCCGGAATCGACGCCAACGGCTGCCCGCCGCCGGTCGAGCTGCTGTCCGCAACTGTGGTGCTCGTGGTTCCCGTCGACGAAGCCTCTGACGATCCGGTCGAGCTGCTGGAGCCGCTGGAGCTGGCCGCGGTCACAGCCGATGCTTCGCCGCTGGTTCCGCCCTCGGTCTCCACCGACGCGGCATCATCGCCACAACCTCCGAGAAGAATCAGCGCCGCGATGATCGACCGACGCGCCACTCAGCCCCCCGCGACGGTGAACGAGATCGAGAAGGACTCGGCGACCGCGTTGCCGTTGTAGTCGACGATGCCGCCGGCGGGGATCTCGAACGTGTACTGCGTCCCGGGGGTCAGCACCCCCTCGGGGCTGAAGTTCACCACCGACTCCTGCACGTTGATCATCCCCGCGACGTGTACATCGGGGTTGTCGGTCTCGTACAGCCGGACGGAACCCTCCCAGGCCGACTTGGGCGCGATCATCTCGTTGAAGGTGACGCCGATTCGGCTCGTGGGTGCGAGCCCTTCGGCGCCGTCTGCCGGAACCGACCAGTTGACGTACGGGGCGTTGGCATCGGGCTGTGCCAGGTACGGCGCCACGGCGCTGGCCTCGTCGGGGTTGCTCTCGTCGTCCACGCTCAGCATGATCACGTTGCCGATCGGTGTCGCGGTGTCGAGATCTCCCTCGAGGCTCAGCTGCGTGAGGAGCTCCATGTTGTCCAGGTCGGAGACGTCGTAGATCCCCGCGAAGTTCGACTCGCCCATCACCGCCACGTCGTCCTTGATGAAGACGTAGCCGCCGTTGCCCCCGGAGTTGAAGTGCCCCGCGTAGGTCGGACTCGAAGGGTTGCGAACGTCGTAGGCGAGCAGGCCGCCCCCGCCACTCTTGATCGCGTACCAAACCTTGCCGTCGTTCACGTTGGCGAAGTACGCCTCGCGAGCGATGCCCTCGCTGTCCTCGAGCACGAAGTCTCCGCCGGCGATCGGCTGGGGCTCGCCCGGGATGCTGACGTCGAGCAGCACGGTTCGAGGTCCCTCGGCCGCGGTCGCGACGAGCAGGTTGCCCACGACTTGCACTTGGCCAACCCGTAGCGTTGGTTCGAACGCTTCTTGCGCCACCAAGGTGGGGTTGATCGGGTCGCTGGCGTCGACGATGTACAGCCCGTTGTCCGAGCCGCCAACATAGAGGTAGTCGCCCTGCCAGAACGAGCTCTGAATCACGCGCGCATACGCGTCGGGGTACAGGTGCCCGGGCAGCTCGAGGGTGCTCAGCGGAAGCGGCTGCGCGGGATTGGTCACATCCCAGAACATCACCCCACCACCGGTGTTCAGCAGGCCCTCTTCAACGTGCGCCGTGGCAACATACCAGCGACCCCCAACCTGCGAGAAACCGACCGCGTGAGTCTCCCGCATGTCGCCGGACGTGTTGCTCCCTACCGTGGTGGGGTTGCAGGGATCGCTGACGTCGAAGAACGTGATTCCGCCCCCGCCCCACTCGGGCGCCCACGGCATCATCAGGTAGCCGTCAAACATCACGACCAGGTTGTGATGATCTGCGTCGGAGGGACCTCCGTCTAAGAACGCGCAGTTTTGGAACAAGTCGTCCGGTTCGAAAACGACCGCCGGCCCGCCGGGACCGGTCTGAGGCGGCCAACCGCCCGGCTCGGGATACCCTTCGCTCTGCCCTGTGCTCGAGGAACCCGTGGAGGACCCCGCCGGTTCGGACGTCGAACCGTCGGCTGCGGAGGTCGTTCCGGTGGAGGCATCGGCGCCTCCGGAGCTGCTGCTCACCGCGGCACCGCTCGATGGCTGGGCCCCGGAACTCGACGATTCGGTGTCCGCGGAGTCGACAGCTTCGGGGTCGCCGCCACACGCACCAAGGACCGCGACCACGAGCCCTGCAGCGCGGCATCGCGCCCTCCTCCACCCCAACCGTTTGGCCACCATCGTGCTGGGCATGCTGAGACGGATGCCCAGAGCCGGTCAAGCGCAACAACCTCGAACGTGCGGAAATCGGAAATGGCTCCATTCCAGCGCGTGAGGCGCCCGAAACGGCCACCAGACCGCACCTAGGAAGTCCGGGAGAATCTGACGTACGGGAACGTTCCCACAACCCGAGGATCGGAACGACCATCGACGTCATCCTCCTCACGTTGCCGACGCAAATGCGACAAGACCTGTCTCCCGCGCGAAAACGGGGTTTGATTGCGGGCGGCTATCGTGCAACAAATCGAAGAAGATCGACGATGAAGCTCCGTGCCCAGCTCGACGCTGCCGCGACGCTCCTCGACGAGGGCGCCGCTCGATCCGCAGTTCGAATGCTCCGCAGCTCGTGGGAGCCGGAGCTATGCGTCGACGACCTCGTTCCGCTCTACTGCATGTGGGTCAGAGCCCTGTGCGACGTGGGCGAGCTCGACCATGCCCGCACGCTGGCGGAGCGTGCAGCCGACGAGTTCCCACGCGAGCCCGACGTGCAGATCGCCGTCGGCAACGTCTATGACCTCTTGGGACAGCTCGAGAAGGCCCGCGATGCATTTCAGGCCGCCATCGAGGCGGCCCCCGGCGGTGCCCTGCAGTTCTACAACCTCGGCGCGGTGCTCGAGCGCCTTGGCGACGAGGATGGGGCCGAGACCTGCTACCGCGAAGCGACCGCGATCGAAGCCGATGGCAACACGCTCTTCGAGGCCAGCGCGGCTCTGGGCGCTCTGCTTCGCCGGACCGGCCGGCTCGAAGAAGCGGCCGGCGTCTACGACTCGTACCTCGACGGCGACCCGATCAACGTCGATCTCCTCGTCGAGCACGGCATCTGCCTGAGCGACCTCGACACCTACGAAGAGGCCATCGACCGCTTCGAACTCGCGCTCACCCTCGACGGCGAGCACGCCGGCGCCTGGTACAACCTCGCGATCACCCAATACCGCATGGGTCGGCACGAGGAAGCGCTCGCCTCCATGCAGTGCGCCCGCGACGTCGACCCCCAAAGCCCGCTCACCCTGGCCGTCCTCGGCTCATGGCAGCTGGTCCGGGCGCTCAACCCAGCCGAAGGCGCCGACTTCGACGAATCCCTCGCCAACCTCTATGGGGCGCTCGACATGCTCCACCGACTCGACGGCGAGGGCCTGAGCCCCAACTATGCCGGGCTCGTCTGCGAGGAGGTTTTCGAGGCCCTGTGGCAGAACGAGCGGCTCGGTGAAGCCCGCGAGGTCGCCCGCATGGCCGGCCAGCGCGACTGGATCACCGCGCACATGCTCAACGCGCTCAACGAGGCGGACCACGGCCGAGCACCCCAGGTCGAGACGTTCACGGTCCAAGCCCGGGCCGAAAGCGGCGAGGCGCCGGAGTACTGGCCCACCGACGCCCAAGGCTTCACCACCGGACTCACCGTCCTGGCGGCCAACGAAGACGAAGCTCGCGAATACTCGCTTGCGTATCTGCGCGGCCTCGAGCCCTCGCCCGCAATCGACTTTCGAATCGAGACCGTGCGTCCCGGCGGACCCGAAGAGATCCCCGGCGCCGAGTACTCGATGCAGCCCCGGGCGCGTGGCGTCGTGGGCGTCGCCCGAACTCGCGCGTACTTTCGGCTCTAGGGCGGCTCTAGGGCGGCTCTAGGGCGGCTCTAGGGCGTCTCTTCAATCACATGGGGCTGACGTAGCGTTCTTCGACGTTGCGAAGGGCCTCTTCGAGAGAAACGGTGACCACGCGGCCCAGCGCCCGCAGGCGGCGAAGGTCGGTCTTCGAGACGTCGCACAGCAACGCGACCGAAAGCGGGCGCTTGCCCATCCTCAGCGCGTATTCAGCAAACGCCTCGGGTTTCATACGACCCAACTCGTTCCACCGGGCGAGCCTCGGATCGCTATTTGCGGACCACGTCTGCACGAACCGCGGAACCTCGATCCTCCTGTAGCGCTGGTGCCGGTAGCTCGTCTCCACCCTGGCCCGTGCGGACGCGTACCGGCTCGCGGGGGGTCCATCCACGTAGTCGCGCAGGGCCAGATCCAACATCTCGACCATGCCTTCGTGGCTCGCGCCGATGGCCCAGGTGAAGCCAGGACGGATCAAACCGTTGACACCGCCGACCGGAGAAAAGGCGACAGCCTCCATCGAGCGCGAGTCGTCAAACGCCGGGCCGGGTTGCCTGACGTAGAGATCGGCCAAGAGTTGGTCTCGTGCCGTATCGTCGATCCAGTCGGCCAGAAACCTCGCCTCGGAACGATCGAACTCCGGAACATCCAGAACGTAGAACGTGTGCTCAGCCAGCGGCACCGGAGGCTTCACGGATGACGGCGGACGAGGCCCTCTAGGCTCAGGCAATCCGGTCTTGAGCTGCGCTGGGTCGGGGCCGGAGAACGCGATGTCTGGGGTCGTCTTCGCCAAACGTCGCAAACTCTCCTCAAACCGAGCCGGAGCAGCGGCGGCGAGCGCTTTGTCGCTGGGCATCGAGCGCTGCAGTCCCCGCTGACCGGGCCACACGAACGTGCTCATCGCGAGCTTGACTCGATACGGAACCTGCCGGGCGCTCGCCCGCTCCCGGAGTGTGCTTGCGACCCGCTCCTTGACGAGCTCAGGCGGGAGCGCCGTGTCATCGAGCCGTTTCCACAGCTCGGTCCACGTTTCCTCGAAAGAGTCTGCGACACCGATGATGGTGAAGTTCGTGGTGTCCGCTGTGCACCACGTTTCGATCTCGACGCCCGGCAGCGCTCCCGAATCGAGCCACGCCCGGGCTCGGTAGCGGGCAGCATCACACACGTAGGGGTCGTGCTGCACGCCGACGGGATAGCCGATGTCGACCCAGTACAGCGGCCCACGCGAGGCATGCGTGATGACTTCAGCGTCCCCCCACTTGGAGCGCTCGAAGTGCATCCCCTCGCTCAAGAATCGTGGCTCGACGAGCGCACTTGGAGACTCTGCGAGCGCCGCTGCGAATGCACCCGGTTCCGAAGGTCCCTGAGGTACCGGCCAAGAGGCGTCGACCGGAAGCCCGGGCTCCAGGGGTGCCCACGGTGGTCCGGGCCGAACGTGCATTGCGATGCGATCTCGGCCGAGCACCATCGTCGCGACCGCTTCGATCTCGGCCCGTGGCCGAGCCTCGCCGGAGATGCCGACAACGACGTCGGACCATTCGCGGTGCAGCTTGAAGGACGTCGAAATACGGTCGATGAGATCCGGCCGCGCCCGGTCCCATGCAGCGGCATCGAGCGGCCAACGGGCACTCGCCAAGCCCCAGGATTGATCGTCGAGCGCACCACTGGCCACCCGCTGGATCGCTTCGACCAGCTCGGTCTCGACGGCAGCCGCAGAGCTCTGCTCGCGCGGCGTCGCGCCCAAGATGAGCACCCGTCCGTGGAGCATCACCCACGGCTCGGTGAGTACCACGCTGTCCGCGAAGGAGTGGCGAAGGAGTCCGTGGGGACCATCGAGCATCGAGGCCAACGCCTCGAGCGCGGGCCGCGATCCGTCGGAGGCCGGGGGCAGTGTCCAGCCCACCCAAACCGCCTCCGAGGTTGGCGCGGTCACCTCGACGCGCTTGATCGGCTCGGCAAGTCGCTCGTCTGTGAGCATCGCCGGGTCAGGGAGCCGCCCGGGCTCCCAGTCTCCAAACGCATCCTCGATGATTGGCAGCACAGTGTCCGGCTTGACGTCTCCAACGAGGATCAGCGCCGTGTTGTTGGGCCGATAGTACGTGTCGTGAAAACGCCGGAGTTCCTCGTACGGAACTCGGCTGAGGTCCTCGTAGACAACATCCATCTGGTGCCCCCCACCGTAGGCCTGACCGAGGTGCGCCTTGACCGTCTGCAAGTGCACGCTGTCGCCATACGTCCATGGGAGGTCGGCGAGCAACAAGTTCAGTTGGGTGACCAGACCGCGAAATGCTGGACGACGGATGGACTCGGCCTGAACCTCGAGCCAGCCTTCGAGGGCTCCGGGCGGGAGGATCCAGTCGAATGAGGTCCCGAACTCGACAAAACTCCCCTCCAGGCTCACTCCGAGTTCGTTGCCCAACAACTGCACGACATCGATAGATCACCAGAAAATCAACCCA
>CAYGTG010000015.1:8502-9132 GCA_964352485.1 uncultured Nannocystaceae bacterium
ATCGAGAGCGAGTCAATGCTCGCGCGATGGGCATCGTGGGCCTCCTGGAGTCGGGCTCTTCGCGCCTCGGGCGTCATGGCAGAAGACAACGAAGCCAGCGCTGCGTGTTGTTGGGCCAGGAGCGGCGCCTCCGCGTCGGCATCGCGAACGCCCAGTCGGTGTGTGCCAGAGCGAAGCGCGTACGCCATCCACAGCGACAGACCCCGAGCGTCCTGCGGTTCCTCGGGCGCTCCGGCGCGGACCACCACCTGCATCCGAACAAGTGGCTCATCCGAGCGAGGCACGACGTACACCGTCAGTCCATTGCGCAGCCGATGCACGGTGACGCCAACCGGGTCGCCGGGCAACGGCGTGGGCACCGGGCTCGGGAGGTCGGTCGCATCGACGATGGCCGACCACGGATCGGCGGGCGCATCGATGGTAGCCGTCTCGCCGCGATCACTTGGGGCCCTGTCGCCCTGCATTGCAACCCCAGCGATGGCGAGGGCCATCAGGCCAGCGGTGGGCACCAGCCAACGGACCCACCGAGTTGGACGCACAACGGCGGCGGTCTCGAGCTTGCTGAGCAGGTCGGCAAACGAGGGGAATCGCTGGTCCCGATCGTAGGCCAACCCTCGACGCAACAGTGGT
>CAYGTG010000015.1:9142-10861 GCA_964352485.1 uncultured Nannocystaceae bacterium
ACAGTGGTTGCACCGAGCGTGGCACCTTGCCCTTTGGAAACTCCACCGACTCGGGCTTTCCGTCTCGCATTGCCGCGAATAGCTCGGTCACCGTCGAGCCCTTGAAGGGCCGCCGCCCGACCATCGACTCGTACAGCGAAACACAAAACGAATACTGGTCCGAACGGGCGTCCGCGGTGGTTCCCAGCAGCTGCTGCGGATCCATATAGGCCGGCGTACCCATGACCATGCCGGTCTTGGTCATGGACTCAGCGGTGATTCCGGGCCGAGTGTCCCCCACCGGTGCGAGCATCTGCGTCAGCGTATCGCCGTCGATGGTGGGCCGGGCCAGGCCAAAGTCCATCACCCGCACCCGGCCATCGTCGCCGACCAGGACGTTCTCCGGCTTAAAGTCTCGGTGGATGACGCCCGCGGTGTGAGCCGCAAGCAACCCGCGACCGGCCGCGACGTACTTCGCCAACACCTCATCCACGGGCGGCGCCTCCTCTTGAACCCACTTCGACAACGTTCGCCCCTGAACGAACTCCATCGCGATGAAGACCTGCCCGTCCGATCGCCCCACCTCGTAGACGTGCACGACGTTGGGGTGCGAGAGCTTCGCGAGCGCCTGGGCCTCTCGGACCAACCGTGACCGCCCCTGCGAGTCGGGGATCAGCCGAGAGCGGAGGACCTTGACGGCCACCGTGCGATCGAGGTCGCGATCGCGGGCCGAGTACACGATGCCCATCCCTCCCGCACCGAGCCGGTCGATGATCTCATACCGCCCGATTTCAGCCGGCGGGTTGGGTCGTCCCAACAGCTTGGAACGCGCGCGGGCCAGCGCCATCTGCGACTCGAGATGGGCAGCCTGGCCCTCGACTGGCTCGATCACCGTGTCGGCGGCGGCTTCGGCGGCACCCTCGCGGTCGTCCGGAGGCTCCCGCTCCTCGTCGACACCATCCCCCACGTGCGGATGAGTGTAGCAGTGGGGTGCGGGGGTTCCCCAGAGCCCCCAAGCGGCGCACAACGGGCGACGATCTGTCCGCTCAACCCTCAGGAGGTGGCTGACAAACCGATCCGTTCTCGATCTGCGCATTGGTCCGGTAGGTGTTCAGCAGCTCCCACGAACGCGGCTCCACAGCCGGGATGGTCCCATCTTCACGGACATTGGTGACATGGTAGGTGTGCTGATTCCAGATCCGGCGCGCCTGAATCCATCGGTCTTCCACGTCCCGAATCACCTGCACCGTGGGCGAGGTTTGCTTGCCATCGTTGGGCGCAGACACGATGACGATCTCGGCCGACCCGTCGTTGTCGACATCGGCGACCACCGGATACTCGATCAGAGTTTCGGAGGACCGTGGAACCTGCAGCTCGACCGCTCCGTCAGCTCCGTAAATGAACAGCGTGGTTTCGTCGGCATACATGGCTTCGGCGACCCCGTCTCCAAGGAAGTCGAACGCTGTGCCCGCGGCCCACCCGCTTCCGTCGTCGACGGAGACCGACCAGTTCACGATCAGATTCGGCTCGAACACGCTGTAGCTCGTCGCGGAACTGACCGCGAACTCGGAGACACCGTCGCCGTCGAAGTCGTGAACCGTGGAGGGGCGGAACCACGCGCCGAATCCAGCGGGATCCCCAGTCGGCGTCATGTCCTGGTTCTTGATCGTGCCGTCATGCTCGAGAATCGTGATCCCACCATCGTTGTTGATGATGATCTCGGGCTCCGGGTCACCGTCG
>CAYGTG010000015.1:10871-23445 GCA_964352485.1 uncultured Nannocystaceae bacterium
CGACTTGGGGATAGCCCGGAAGGATGCTCTCGTCGCGGTAGTAGAGCGTGCCGTCGTGATGGTACGCAGCCTGCCCCAGAATCAGCTCCAGGTCGTCGTCACCATCGAGGTCCGCCGCGATGGTGGCGGTGTTGCGTTGCGCGATCGTCCAGCCGACCTGCGCGGGCGCCTGAAACAACACGGTGCCTGTCGAGGACAGGATGATTCCATCGGCGTAGATCTCTGGGTCACCGTCGTTGTCGAAGTCGGCGATCCCCACGGCGCCACCTTGGTCGTGCTCCCAGATCGGCGCGGTGGTCCAAAGCTCGGTGCCGTCGGTGTCGAACGCGACGAACGCGAGCGTTCCGAACGGCAAGCCTCTGGCGGAGACGATCTCGGCCTCGCCGTCCCCGTCGATGTCCGCGATCGCCGGCGTCACGAAGTTGTTGACCGGACCCATGGAGAACTGCTCCTGCCCCGTCTCACCATCGAGCACGTGAATGCGATTGGTCGTCACGACGACGTCGGGCGTGTCGCACAAATCGATGGAGCCGTCGTCGTTGTCGTCGGTGAGGTTGGCAACCAATGGCGTCACGGAGGACCCCCCTCCGTCCCAGGTCCACTGCACGTCGGGCTCGAACGAGTCGGGCGGAGCCTCATCGTCACAGGAGCCGACCGCGTCCATGTCGTCAACGACGTTACAGCTTGGCATCGGGGGATCGGGCTGATTGAAGTCGGGGATTGCCAGATCGAGTTTGGGCCCGTCGCCGCTCGAGGCGTCGGCCGAGGTGGAGCCGATCCCGGTCGACGTCACTTCGCCCGGCCCTGTCGTTCCCGCGGTGGTGGTCGTGCTCGTGCCGTCCCCGCTGCCGAAGGGGTCCGTGCCTTCGGCGCCGCCGCACGCCACAAGCCCCAACCCCATCCAACCCATCCATGTAAGTCCCCACCGCATACACAGGGGATACCGAGTTCATCGGTGGGGGTCAAATGTGGACCGGTCTACGCGCTCGTCGAAGCGGCCGGTGAGCGTGACGGGGCGTCTCAACCAAGCCCATCCGCGAACGCGCGGACCCGGGATGCCACGTGACCGGGATCGGAGGGCCAGCGGTTGTGGTTGCCTCCGTGTGGCGCCGTGCTCCAGCGCTCGAACGACACCTCTCGCGCCCTGAGGCGGTCGAGCGTGAGCCTGACGGAACGCTCCGGTGCCCACGCGTCACCTTCGACGCGGATGCCGAGCGTCGGCGGGCCGGGCTTCGCCAGCAGCGCGTCTCCGTCGAAGTCTCCGAGGGCGTAGTTTCCGGTCTGCGCGGCGTGGGCCCACTGCACGATCAGCGTCTTGGGCTCCCGTCCCCCAAATCCGACCTTGTCCCCCGGAAACACCCCGAGCGAACGGGCCATGACCCCGCACGTCCACGTGGCCGCACGAATCCGATATGCCTCCACGCCCTCCCACGTTCGCCAGTACGGACATCCGGAAGCCACGACCACCACACCGCTCAGACCTGGGATGTCCTTCCCTGCGGTCATCAGCGCGATCTGTCCTCCAATGGAGTGACCCACGATGAACTTCGGCAGCTCGGGCGTCGCGGCATGCAAAGCGCGGAGTGCGGCCGCGTAGTGCTCGATCACCGCTACGTAGCCCCAGTCGCATCCACGACTCGCCCGCGCGGGGCTGTCGCCATGCCCCGGAAGATCCACCGCTGCCGTCACAAAGCCCAGCCCGTTCAATGCGCCACAGAGCTTGCGATAGTAGGACGCGCGAACGCCCAGTGCGGGTGCGACGATGACCGCGCCGCGAGGCGCGTCTAACGGCGAGTCGACGGTCGCCCGCTGCCTCCCCGCCAACGTCGCGAACGCAAACTCGTTGACCACGCCCGGACTGTACCCGAGCATCGCAACCGATGCGTGCTGCTCCTCACCTGTATCTGCTGGCGAAGCGCCGGGCAAGGTGGGCAAGCTGGGGCGAATGCGTGCTTCGTGCGTCACGGCGTTGCTGCTGCTCGGCCTGACCGGCTGCGACCCGGTTCCTTCGACCACCACCGACATGTTCGGCGAGCTCGATCTACGGCGCTGCCAACCGGGACCTGGAGCGAGCGGCAGCCCGCAGAACATCGCCGAGGCGATCGTGCTTGCGAACAGTTTGCCTCAGCCTGCGACGGCAGCCTGTTTTCTCGAAGCCCTCGATCGGCCGCTGCACATCGAGGCTTCGAAGAGCAAGGCCAGCATGCAGCCGGCTGACGGCGCACGAAGTCCCCGTCTGTTCATCTTCTCGGGAGACTCGCTGGTCATCACCGCGGTGATTGGCGGCGATGGACAAGACCTCATCGAGTTTGGCGAGACGGTCGCCCCCGGTCGAAGCGTCAAAGGCGAGCTCGCGTTCCCGCTGAATGGCACGTTGGAAGATGACGCGGCCTACACCCGGATCCGCAACCCGGAGCACGGCAACATCACAACCTGCTTCGTCTGCCACGACGCCGAGGAGGACGAGCCGGGCTTTCCGGGAGCTCGCAGCTCGCTCGCAATGCGCCCTCGGACAAAGAGCCTCGTACCGATCGAGTCTCTCACTGCCGAGCTTGCGAGTTGCGACTGGGCGGCCGAAGAAAAACGCGGCCGCATGCTCCAAGCCGTCGCGGCATGGGGGCCGCTCGAGCGTCAGGCATTCGAGCCGGGCCTCCCGGCGTTTTAGCGCCCTCAGCCTTCGCACACCGACGTGAACACGTCGAATGCGTCGGAGGACTCATAGGCTCGCATCTGGCAGATGTCGACCCGGGCCTGTTGTGGCAGCGGGATTCCACCACGACCGAGATGACGGAAGAGGAAAGAACAAAGCCGGCTACTGGGCGTTCTTGACCTCAAACGTCGACCCGTCGGCTTTCTCCACGACTTCGCCGGCGCAGGTCTCACACTTGAGGCCATCGATGGTGCCGCTGGCGGCCTTGTCGATCTTGAGGGCCGGTGCGGCGGTGTTGCGAAGGACGAGGTTCTTCACGTCGTTGGCGCTGGCTTTGCCGTGAAAGTTCAGCCCCTTCCACGCGCCGGCCTCGTCACGCTGACCGGTGAGGGTCACGGGCTTGTCCGCGGTGCCCTGGGCAACGAGCGACCCCGTGTCGTAGTAGCCGACCGTCATTGCGGCGCCATCCTTGAAGGCGAGGGTGAAGCCAGCGGGAAGCTCGAGTTTTCCACCGGAGACTTGCAGGTTGCCGTCCATCTGGATCTGGGCGCCGGTTTGCAGCGCCCAGGTCGCGTCCTCGGTGACTCTGCCGGTATCGATCGCGACCATGGAGCCGGCGTCGTAGGTGTTGCCCTCCCCCACACCACCCATCACGGCTGCGTTCACGCGAAGGGCGGCCGGGGTCTTGGTGAACGCGTTGTTGGCAAACGCGGCCACGGTCACCTTGTCGCCCCGCATCACGACCCCGGTCGTGTTTTGATCGAAGGTGCAGTGCTCGACCGAGAGTCGTGCCGCACCATCGGCCTTGAGGACGCCGTCCTTGTCGTTCTTGCCGCCGTAGTGGAACTCGGCGTGCTCGAAGGTGCCCTCCCCCTTGCCGGAGATGAGGAGACCGCGCCAGGTGCCCGCTTCCTCGCGGTCGGACGAAGCAAAGACGATCGGCTTGTCCTTGGTCCCGCGGGCTTCGAAGGTCGCATCACCGTAGTAGCCGGTGGTGATGCCCCCGGAGCCGCCGAACTCGAGCCGGGTCCCGGGGTCGAGGCTCAGCTTGGCCCGTCCGCCATCCTTGCCGCTGACCTTGATCTCGCCACCGACCTGGATCGCCACGCCCTGCGCCATCCAGTGCGCGTCGTTCCCGATGTCACCGCCGGGCACGACGATGCGCGCAGCTTCGTCATAGGTGTTGCCGATGCCCAGCCCTCCGACGACGTTGGCCGGCAGCCGAATCGCGACCTTCCCCACGTCGGTGAAGCTGTTGTCCGTGAACGCTGCGAAGGATGCATCGCGGCCCGTCACGATCCCCGCACCCTTGAGGTGCTGAAACTTGGACTTCTCGATGCGAACATCGGGAGCGTCGACCTTGAGCGCCCCGTCCTTGTCCTCCCCCGCGTACTCCAGCACCAAGCCGGTGACGCTGGAGCGAGCGGCCTTCGAATACAGCCGCACCCCTTTCCAGACGCCGGCCGCCTTGTCGCCCTTGCTCGTCATGGTCACGGGCGACTCGGTGGTGCCCTGCACGAGGAGTTTGGCGGGCTCGTAGTAGCCGACCTGAAGCTCCGCCCCGTCGGCAAACTCGAGCGTGGCGCCGGCTTCGAGGGTGAGCGTGGACCCGTTCACTTTGTAGGTCGCGGTCACCGGGACCACCCCGCAGGCCTTCGAGATCACGACGTCGCCCTCCTGCTTGCCGTTGAGTTCCTTGGGGCACTCCTTGGACGCGGTCGCTTCGGGTGCGTCGGGCTTCTCTTCGTCGCCGGTCGCTTCAGGCTTCGCGTCGTCCGCGGGCTTCTCCTCCTCGTCCGCCTTGGCCTCCGCCTTTTTGGGCTCAGCGGCCTCTTTCTTGGACGAATCGTCTTCCTTCGCCGAATCGCAGGCGACGACAAAGCACAGAGCACACAGGGCGACGCGCGAGTTCATGAGCGCAGGGGTACCGCGTCTGTGGGTCGGCGTTCAAGCACCGGCTCTCAATGCACGCGGAGTCACGGGCTGCCGACTCAAAGGGCCGACACAGGATCGGCGTTCCGGGTACGCAAACCGCTGCCTCGCGACACCGGCTTCGAGCGCTCCAGCCTGTGTTAGCAGGTGCCGCAGCCCGCCGAGGTGACGTAGCCGGCGCAGGACGAGTCCCATGCGGTGGAGCAGCAGTATGAGTCCACGGCGCAGACGCACGCCTGCACCGCTGCATCCACGCAGCCCGGGGTTCCCGAGGCCACGCAGCAGGCACTCGCTTGGCCGCCACCGGTGCCAGCGACACCGCACTCGCCAAGGCTACAAGTCGTTCCAGCGTCGCACACGTTGCCGCACTCGCCACAGTTGAGCTCGTCGTAGTCGGTGCTGATGCACTCCGTCCCGCAGGCGGATTGCCCGGACGGACATGCGGCCACCGAAACAGAGGCCGCCGATGCGGAGATCAGCTCGACCCATGCGCTCCGCTGGACGGTTTGGTCGACCAACTCGCCCTTGGTCCGGAAGTCCTTGGTCAGCGTCGAGCTGCGTCGCTCCAGGGTGACGGCCATCGAAGAGGGCTCGTCCAGACCAATTGCGGCGTCGATTGCCGCGCGGGGCACCGCGAAGTTCCCGGTGTCGGGGGCGTCGCACTGCACGGTGCCCACACCGGTCGCGGTGCTGATGTTGAGCGAAACTCGGACATCATCGGTGGCGATGCCCGCGACCCAAGTCAGGGGCATCGCGCTGGTCCCGAAGGCTTCACCGGTGCTCAGCGTCTCGAGGCTCGCGACCAACGGCGCGGCGGTGGTCATGCTCGCAGAGAACCCCTCGAAGCCCGCGCCCGCGGCCCCGGATGCGGTAACCGTCACCTCGGCGCCGGGCACCGAGAGCGGATCGACCACCCCAGGCGGCAGCACGTAGGGCGGATACAAGGTGACCGGGACCGTGGTGCCCTCGAAGGACAACGTGCCTGCGTCGAAGGTCTCTTGCGCCCTGCACCCGGGAACGCCAGGAAGAGGGAAGTAACACTGCTCGCCCGCACCACACGCCAGGTCGCACGGCGCTTCGCAGGCCGCCTGACAGCTGTCGTTGAATGTGCAGGCTTCTCCGATCTCGCACGGCGCGGCACAAACCGGAACCGCAGCGACAAAGCAGCCGTCGATGTCCGCACCGCAACGCACCTCGGATCCTTCGACATAGTCGGGCACGAAGGTCGCCGAAATGTAGGGGATGACCGCCGTGGAGACCCCGGAGCTCGTCTCACCCAGCGTGATGATGCCGCGGGCGTGCGGCGCGTCGAGGTCGATCGGCTCCGTACCGCTGTCCGGACCGTCGTCACTATCGAAACCTCCGCTGGACGCGTCACCGGCGTCGTCGTCACTGTCTTCGCCGGCCTGAGGGTCCGTTTCGGCCCCATCGGTGTCGCCCGCGAAGCGGTTGTTGGCGTCGGGGGTTGCGGTACATCCGGTGAGCGTGACAGCGAAGCCGAGCGCGAGCGCGGCGGCGGGTACAAGCAAATTGAGGGAACAGCGGGAGGTCATGGGCAGATCTCTGAGGTTCGAGGTCAACCGGCGGGCACGGTGCCGCAGCCGAAGCGAATGTCGATCGTCGCGTCTTGCACAGCCGAGAAGCGGGCGCAGGTGTTGGGGCACGCGATGATCTGGGTGGGAGCGAGGGGGTTGTCGTAGTACCAACCGTCGGCCACGGCAGCGCACTGGGCCTGCGAGTCCACGTAGCCGATGACTTCGAAACCACCGCCGGTGCCGTCGTCGAAGTCGACGTTGACCTTGTCTTTGGTGAAGTCCTGGCCGTTGGGCGGCTCGGGGATGTCGTATTCGCAGGACAGACCCGAGCTCTCGGTGACCACGGTCGACAACAAGTCGAAGACCGGCTGAAAGTCCTGGTCGCACAGGTCGCTGATGACCCCGCCGGTGCGCTCGGCCAACTCGATGTAGACCGATCCCACGGACGCGGCCTCCGGGCACAGCTGCATCGAGACCACCCCATGCAGCTTGTAGTCGGCAAAGCTGGGCTCGATGACCGAGAACTGCGCGTCGAAGGCTTCACCCGCCAGACTCGAGTTGTCGTCGGACACGACGATGACGTGCTTGGACGCCTGGGAACGCAGGTGCGGGAGCCACTGTGCTTGGGTCGCCAACACATCGCTCAACGCCGAGACGCTGGAGACGGTCTGGTTGATGTGCGAAAAACGCGGCAGGTTGGTGTCGACGCTCGGGCAACCGCCGGAGCCGAGCGGCGGATCGATGCAGATGCTGTAGTTGGAGATCAACGTGACGTGAACATCGACGCCGCTGTCGGTGATCTGCTGCGAGAAGCCATTCATGTTGGCCTGCACTTGGGCCGTCTCCTGGCCCATGCTCCCGGAGTTGTCGATCACGAAGATGACATCGGCCGGCTGCTTGACGGCCTCCGCGCTCTCGGTGACCGAGGCGCACTCGTCGTCGGTGCTGTCCGGGTCCTCGGCGGGCGGTAGGTCAAAACTGAAGCCCGATTCCCCATCATCGAAGTCGTCCTCGGTGCCGAGGTCGAGCTCGAACGAGGTGCTGGACTCGAACGCAAGGCCATCCGTGTCATCCGCACGATCGCCGCGGGACTCGGCCGCGCAGCCGGCGACGACAACGGCGAGTACGGAACTGGAAACCAAGGAGCGCATGGCATGCAGGCTGACGGACCCCGTTGCGCTCGGTTGCAGAAGCGGAGCTCGATCGTGAAAAAGGCCGCGCAGTTCTCAGGACGCTTCCCGATCTGGGAAGTCGGGCGCCCACAGATCGCCGTGGTGCCACCACCGCAGGTGCCGATTGGGGAAGCGAGGCGGCACACAACTTCCCAATTTGGGAACCCCAATCGCCGGGGTGTTCGGACCACTGCGTGGCGCGACCGACAAGCACCAACCGTTCCCTCAACGCGGGTCGGGAGATGAACCGCCGCGTGTAAGCCCTCCGGGGGCGGAGCGTTGACCCAAGACCTCGCTACCGCCACAGCTCCCAGCCGGCCTGACGATGCTTACCTTAAAGTCCCTTCGCCCCATCCTGCTGCCCTTGCTTCCTTCGCTACTGGGGTGCTCTCCCCTGGTCGACACTTCGGCTTCGGACGACGGTCCAAGAGGGCAGGTTCGCGACGTGGACGAGCTCTTCTCGCGTGACGATGACGCCTACCGAGAGCTCACCGACCGCTGCGGCTGCAGCACCGACGTGTTTGAAGACTCGGTCCGGAGACTCGACTTCCTTGTGGGCGAAGCCGAGCGCATGTCGATCGACGTCGAGCCGGACTGTGCGGAGCGAATCCTCGAAGAATTGGAAGCGCCCGGGTGCGAGCTCGAGGCTCCAGTACCGACCTGCCGTGTGCTCGTCGGGGACCGTGACGTTGGGGAACCATGCACCATGGGTGTGTGGCTCGATGACTGCGCCCCCACGCTCTTCTGCCTCACGGGCTCGAGTGGGTTCCCGGCCGAAGGCACGTGCGTCGAGCAAGCGGCGCTCGGAGAGTCGTGCGAGTCCATGCCTCACTCGTGCGCTGAGGGGATCTGCGTCGACGATGTCTGCGTCCTCGAGGCGGCGCAGGAGGGAGATCCCTGCTGGCTGCAATGTGGGCCCGGATTGTTGTGCAAGGATGAGGTGTGTCAGGTGCACGACAAGTGTGACCTCACTCCTGGCTGGCGACCCTGACCGAGAGTCGACGGGGCCCTTCGGTGGCGCGGGCGCAACATGTTCGCCACCATGGGCATCGAAGCGCGCGGCGCCGCCTTGAGGGGCGTGTACTGTATGGGCTCGCCGACCACATCCTCGGAAGCCTTGGTGCGAAAGAATCGAAACAGCGGCTTGAACTGCCGACGCAGCAGCTCGTTGCCAGCCTTTGAGGTGGGCGATCGCCAGGCGTCCCGCGAGGAGTTCGGGTGAGCCATGAGTCGGAGGGCTTCGTGCCCATGCCGTCGGTCGATGAGTTCGAGGAACGCCGTCTCTTCGCCGAGCTCGAGGCGAGCATGTTCGGCACCACCGAGCCCGTGGAGCTCGGGCGCTACGCGGTTGGGCGGCGCCTGGGTGCGGGCGCGATGGGTGTCGTGTACGAGGCACAGGACCCCCGCCTGCGCAGGAAGGTCGCGCTCAAGGTCCTGCACCCCGACCTGCGATCCACGCAGGCATCTCGCGGGCATCAACGCCTGCGTCGAGAGGCTCAGAGCATCGGCCGAGTCAGTCATCCCAACGTCATCGAAGTGTACGACGTCGGGGAGGCGGACGGCCGGGTGTACATCGCGATGGAGCTCGTTGATGGGTCCTCCCTCGACGCGTGGCTGAAGCAAGAGCCCCGAGACTGGCGCGAGATCCTCGCGGTGTTCATCGCCGCGGGCCGCGGCCTGGCAGCCGCGCACAAGTCCGGGGTCATCCACCGCGACTTCAAGCCCAGCAACGTCTCGATCGACGCGAGCGGTCGAGTCCGCGTCCTCGACTTCGGGCTGGCCAAGGCCGGGGGCGTCGGTCCGAGCACGGTCGAGGGGGCGTGGCCCTCCAGCAGCGACGACCTGGCTACCGGCGCAGAAGCATTGGTTGGAACACCGCGCTACATGGCCCCTGAGCAGCTGCAGGGACGATCCGCAGGGGAGCAGAGCGATCAATACGCGTTCTGCGTTGCGTTGTACGAGGCGGTGTTCGGGCGGGTCCCCTTCGATGACGGGAACATGCTGGCCTCGAAGCTGGCCGAAGACCGCGTCCCCCCGCCCGGCGACACCGCCGTGCCTCGATGGGTAACGCGTGCGCTGCAGCGGGGTCTTCACGCCGATCCCGATCGGCGGTGGCCCAGCATGGAAGCCCTACTCACGCGCCTCGGCCCGCGGCGGAGTCGGGACACGATGGCCGGGCTCGTCGACGCGCTGCAGCAATCCGCCGGACGATGGCGGTGGCCCTGGGCCATCGCAGTCGCAGGACTGGTCAGTGCAGTCGGGGCGGGAGTCCTGCATGCCTCCGCGTCGGCCGATACCTCGGCGGCGGCCCCAGGCCTCCAGGATGGGCCTGAGACGTCGCCGCCCCATGTCGCGATGGAACCGATGTCGCAGGAGGCGTCGTCCGTGCGCCGGCGGCTGGAGCAGCTCGAGGCTCTCGACGACGACCGGCGCTACGAGGAAGCCGCCAAGCTTTCGCCGCAGACTCTCGAAGACGCTGAGGCCCTCGGGGTCCCCCGCTTGATCGCGCAAGCTGCCGTTTTGCATGGTCGCGTCCTGATGAACACAAACCCACACGAGTCCGCCGCTGTGCTGAAGCGGGCCTACGAGGCCGCGGTGGAGGCTGACGACCCGGAGCTCGAGCAACGCGCCGCCTTCTACCTCGCCCGGCTCTACGCCCAGAAGCTCGTCGACCCGGAGGCCGCGGCGCTCTGGCTGAGGCACGCGGAGGCTGCCGTGGACCGTCTGGGCGACGTGCCCGAGCTGCGCTTTGCCGTGCTCGGGCTGCGGATGATCGTGCTTCGATTGGAGGGGGATCGCGTGGCCACCATCGCGGCCTCGCGCCGGATCGTCGCCCTCGCCGATTCGCAGTGGGGCTCCAAGGATCGGCGCGCCATCCAGGCCCGGCACGCGCTCGCGATCGCGCTGATGGACGTCCAGGAGACCGCCGAAGCCCGCGCGGAGATCGTCCTCGCTCTCGAGGCCGCCCGGGGGCTCGACCCGGACCTCGAGGCTCGATGTCTGTCGTTGCTCTCGAGCATCGAGGTCCTTCAGAACTCGGACCAGAACGACCCGGAGCTCGCGAACCTCGCCGTGGCGTACGCCCGGGAGGCCGTGGAGATCCAAACCCGGCTGCACGGTGCCGCGCATGCATCTGCAATCGGCGCTCGGCGCACCTTGGGCAACGCACTTGCCGAGGCGGGCCAGCTCAAAGAGGCCAAGGCTGAGCACATTGCGGTGCTGGAGGGGTTCACGACCCTCCTCGGACCCGAGTCCGCGGAGGTTGGGCGCAGCGCTGCCGCGGTCGGCACCGTCCTTTTGGATCTCGGCGAACTCGCGGAGGCAGAGGCCCATCTGCAGCGGTCTGTGGTCTCGCTCGAGGCCGCCTATGGCAAAGACCACCACGCACTCGCGACGCCGTTGGGCTATCTCGGTCTCGCGCAGCGACGGCTTCATGCCTTCGAACGCGCGCGTCGAACCTACGAGCGCTACATCGTCGTTGCACAAGAATCGCCGCGCCAGCGGTCCGTAGCCTCCGAAGGGAGGGCCCGCGTCGAGGTCGAGAGCGGAAACCACCGCGCCGCGGCTCCATTGCTCGAGGCCGCAGCGCAGGCTTGGATCGAGCTCAGCGGCGACCCGAACGACCCCTACGCCAAGGAACTCCGGCAGCTGATCAGAGAGTGATGACGACTTCGAGGCGCCGGGCACACAAGAGCCTCGTCACGGAGTCTGACATCAAGGCGATCCGCCGGGCTCGGACCTTTGGGTACCATGGCCCCCATGACTGATCAGACCGAGCCTGGAAGCCCCATTTTTTCGCCCGAAGGTTCCGGAGCGCGGGAGGAGCTGAGGGTCGCCCTGCATGAGTCGGCGGTCGCGATGCAGATCGACAGGATCGCCGTGGCCCAAGGCGAACTCGCTGCGTCGCGCTACAAGCTCTCGGACCGGATCCGCGAACTCGGTTTCGAGGGCGAAGCTGAGCGCGTCTTCGACCTGCTGCCGCTGGTGCACGTGGCGTGGGCCGACGGGAAGATTCAGGCGGGCGAGCGCGCGGCGATCTTGAACGTGTTGATCGTCCGGGGCGTGCGTGGTGGTAGCGCCTTCACGGTGATGGAAGCACTGCTCGAGAAGCGACCGTCACGGGAGTACCTGGAGGAGTCGCTCGAGGTCCTCAAGGAGCTGCTGGCGGACAAGCCCCGAGAGGCCAAGACCGTGGTCGGGCTGTGCATCCTGGTCGCCAACGCAGCGGGCGGCATCCTGCAGATCTTCAACGCGATCTCCAAAGAGGAGCACGCGATGATCGAGAAGATCAGCAAGGCGTTGGGCGACGAGGCGTTCGCGGAATACTCCGCGCGGCTCGGGTGACCCGCGGCTTGACGACCCAGGGTTCCTCCGCCCTCACTCGCAGGGGACGGCGTTCCAGATCCGAGAGCCGTCGTCCGCCAATCCAGGGTTCTTGACGGAGAAGTCGACCGCAACCCGTGGAGCTCGGTCACAGCCACCCGGAGGCACCGGATGTCTGAACGCGCTGTCCTCGGTTCGGCGCCTACTCGAGCTTCTTCACGTTGTCCTCGGGGTTGCGGTCGACCAGCATCACGATCGGATCGATGCCCGCCTTCGCCGGCTTCTCGTCCACTGTGATGCTCAGCGTTGTCTTCTCGTCGCTCAGCTGATGCTTCTCGCGATAGAGGAACGCGCCGTCCTCATCCATCAGACCGATCTCAATCCAGTCGTTGAGCTCGATCTCGGTCTCTTGCCCACTCTCGGAGGCGCGGAACTTCTTGCTCATCACCTCGAGCTCGACGGTCCAAGCCCCGTTCTCTTCGGTCGCCGTCGCGGACTCCATGCGGTTGTCGTACAGCGTGATGGTCTCGAACAGATCCTCGATCAGGTACGCGTACTTCTGCGGCGTCTCGGCACGAATCGCCTCGACGAACTCGACGCTGTTGGTGAACGGGGCCCGCTGAAACCCCACCTTTTTGATGTACCCGGCCAGCGCCCGGTTGAGCGCCTCCTCGCCGATGTACTCACGCAGCGTGTACATGACCAAGCTGCCCTTGTTGTAGTGAATGTAGGGCTGGTTCTCGACCAGCATCAGCGGTAGCTCCTTCTTGCGCTCGTTCGCCCGTCCCTGCAGGTAGCGATTGAGCTCGTGCTTGAGGAACTTCGCCATCTTCGCGCGGCCGTACTCCTTCTCCATCACCATCAGCGCGGAGTACTGCGAGAGCGTCTCGGACATGACCGTGCTGCCCTGCACATTGCCGCCGATGACCTGGTGCGCCCACCACTGGTGTGCGATCTCGTGG
>CAYGTG010000016.1:0-11806 GCA_964352485.1 uncultured Nannocystaceae bacterium
AGACCGGACCTCAGCCTACGAGTCCGCGGCCGAACGGGCGGAGCAAAAGGCCAAGCTCTTCTCCCGCGACTGGAGCACCACCCTCGGGGACGGTCTGTACCTCGCCCGCGAGCCGATCACCGGCGAGGGCATCCAGGGCGAGGTCGGGATCCGGCGCACTGACCGGGAGGAGTCGGTCGTGCAGCTCGTGTATCGAGGCAAGCTGCTGGAGACGATCGTGCTCAAGCGGTCGTCGCTGCACATCCCGGGCTTCGTCGCGGTGGTGCAGGCCGACTTCGAGCCCACCTCGGACTGGACACGCTCGCGCCGCAATGAGCCGCTCGCGCGCGGACTGCATGCCGTCATCGAGGCCACCATGCGTGCGTTCGAGTCGGTCGGGCGGACCGTCGCGGTTTCGGCCGAGCCCGCCCTCGTCCCGGCGCTCGTGGATCTGGCGGCGCTTGTGTGCCGCCCGAATTTCGGTCGATCGTTTTACATGGCTGCGGGCTTCAGCAAGCAGCGGGCTGCACGGTGGGTGAACAAGTTCGGGGAGTCCGGGCTCCGAGACCCGTTCGTGGCCGAGCACCCCCTGCTCACCCTGCCGCTGTTTCCGCAGCTCACCGGCGCACCGCGGTCCTTGATGCAGCTGCGGGAGGTCCATTCGGCCAACAACCCGGTCAAGGTGCTGTTGGCTGGAGGAAAGAAGCGGAGCGAGAAGTTTGAGGGATACTTCATCTGCGACAAGGCAAGCCGGGTGCTGCTGCGCAGGGCCTTGGGCTCCGATGCTGTTGTGGCCGCGGAAGAGGCCTACGCCGCGGACGTTGCCGCACAAGCGTGGCGGAGCAAGCCTGCCGAACCGTTCGAGCTGCTCGGTGAGACCATGCAGTCTGTGGCGTTCCGTGCCCAGGGCATGGATGTGAAGGCCGGGGTGATCATTGTCGAGGGTGCCCGGGCCGGTGACCGCTCGGGCGGGCGGGCGAACGTCCGCGTGATGAAGGAACGCCGCTCGATCGGGTTTGTGAGCTTGGCGTGCACCATCGAAGGCGTCGTGATGGTGGTGAACTGGGACGAGGCTCCGCTCCGAGCCGACTTTTCGGGCTTGCGAGCCAACGCACATGCGGTGCTGCAGAAGGTCGTGGACGTCGCTCCAGCCGAGCTGTTCCTCGGGATGTTCGGGACCCGGAGCTCCCAAGGAGACGACCCGCTGTGGCGCTCGACCCTGCGCCGGATCGCACTTTCGCCGTTCCTACACCCTGGCTGGCTGCAGGCGTTCAACGCTTGCCATGATGCGCACGGTGTCGCCCGAGCCGTCGCTGGGATGGTGGTGCTGCTGCGTCTCTCAGCCCAGGAGGAGGATCCGCTGTCGGCCTCGGGGGTGAGTGTCGTCTTCGACGGTGGCACACCGCAAGACCTCCCCGAAGCCGACGCAGGACTCGAAGCTCTGGTCCGCGCGATCGGACCGGTTTGGGCGGAGCTCCGAGAGGTCGCGATGCTGCGGGCATTCTACGACTCTTGCTCGATCGCGTCGGTTCTGGCGGACCTGGACCGTCACGATCAGGCTCTGGTGATGGACGCTTCCAATCTGCCCAAATTCGTGGCCGGTGGGCTGCCCCGTGTCGTGCTTGTCGCGACGAATGCCGAGCACGACGATCTTCGCCGCATCTTCGGCGACCATTCGCTTGCGGACGGTCGGGCGTGGTTCGATCGTTGGCAAGCTCGCGAAGCGTTCGAGAAGAAGGCTAAGGTCGAGCTAGAGCTGCCCGCGGCCGAGGTCTTGGTGAAGGTGGAGGCGCAAGGGGAGCTGCAGGGCGAGATCGGGATCCCGCGGGCCTTGCCCAGCCTGTCCAGCGCCAGCATCGTCGCGTGCCGACGCCGGCGACGCGTCTGTGACGTGCTCGTCCCGGAGGCTCAGGCTTCCTTTGTCGGCGTGCTGCAGTCCGAGTCCTTTGGGGTTGGGCGTGGATTTGCATCCCTGTCCGAGAAGGACATCATCCACAGCGCGGCCGCCTGCCGAGAGGCGTGGCCGCGCTTGGCGGAGGCACTTCGCGTCGCGTGGGAGGCGTTCGACGATGAGGAGCGGCGATGGGGACGCGCGTGGGGCCGGCTGCTGCTCGAGCTGATGGTCGGCGACCGGGGCACACGTGCACTGAAGCGGCCCGGTCCTGCGGCCCTCGCCGAGTTGCGGTTGTTCGAGCACCTCGATGGGTCCTTCTGGGAAGTCGACGCGATCCTCGACCTTGGTGCGCGCGATGAGCAGGTGTACTGGGCGCGGACGACCTCGGATGCGAGCGGGCCCTTGCCGCGGTTGGTGTTCCTCGATCATCCCAACGTGAAACCAGTGCTCGAGACGCTGTTGGGGAAGGTTGTGGACTACGACGAGGCCGGAAGGCACAGGCGGGTCCGTGAAGCCAACCGCGATGCCGCACCGCCGATGCCCACGCGCCACCTGGACGCCGTGGAGAGCACCGAGGTTTCCGGGCGTGGTCTCACGGGGCTGATCTGGATCGATCCCATGCTGGACGAGGGCGCGGTCGCGCTGGGGGACGCCGAGAAGATCGCGGGCTATTCCGACGTGTCGGCGCTGTTCGTCGTCGGCGGAGCCGTGTACGGGCCGGCGGTCTCTGTCGATGGTGGGTGGGAGTTCGCCTCGCTCGACCCTCGAGGCGGGGACTACCTGCAGCAGAAGGCCCGCGAGCTGTACGAGCGCGTCTTCGAGCGGTTTGATCCCATGGCGACCGACCGACCGTTGTCTTGGCTACGCGACCGCAGCGCCTTGCGGGGCTTGGTGGAGCGCATGCACGAGCAGTGGAGTTCCGGGCGCAAGCCGAAGGATGGGCCGACCCGGAGGCTGTACAAGTCGCTGAGGACCGTCCCGTTGTTCGAACTCCTCAACGGGCGGAGTGTCTCGCTCGATCAGCGCGAGAAGCTCAACCAGCCCGCGCCGGCGCCCACGCCTACGGAAGAGCCGTCCCCGCCGCTCCCGGAATGGAAGGTCGAGCTGGTGGACAAGTCGAGACCCGCTCCGGAGCCGGAGCCGGAGCCCGCCGCCCCGCCAACGCCCGATGCGCTCCTGCTCGATGCGGTTCGCACCGAGCTGCGGGTCGTTCGTCGGGGCTCGCCGGGCCTCTTCAGCAACGCGATGCTCGATCTGCTTCGCGTCTCGGCGGCTCGCTCAAAGGCGCTGGCGGAGTTCGCCGACGGCACGGTGTTCATCAACGTGATGCACCCGGTGGCGGAACTCGCCCGCAGCGGCGCACCCGAGCTCCGCGGCCGCGCCGTGTCGATCGTCGCCTCGGCGGTGTTCTCAGCGTTCAACCTCGCGCTCGAAGAGGTGACCGACGAGCACGAACTCGAGTTCCATCGGCTGCACGCGGAACACCTGGCGACATGAAAAACGCCGCGCGCCTGGAGGAGGCGGGCGGCGTTGGGTCCCGGAGGACGCTGCCTAGGCGCCGGCGGCGATGGCTCCCGCAAACAGGGTGAACATCATGACGACGGCGAGAACGGCGAACACGTAGACGAGAGAAGACACCATCCCGACGATCATCGCGGCGGTGGACGTGCCCGAGGGCTGCATGCCCATGCTGCGGTAGTTGCGGCGGATGCTGTTGGCCTTCATCCACGACAGCGGCCCGGTCACGAAGCCGAAGCCGAGCCAGAATCCGACGATCGAGACGATCAGCCAGGTGTTCGACTGGTCGTTGAGTTCTTTGACCCGCGGGTCGGCCATCGGCGCGGCGTACGCTCCTTGAGGATATCCAGGCGCCTGACCCGGATGCATTCCGGGATGCGGTGCTCCGTAGGCGCCGGGCCCGGGCGGGGGCGGATAGTGACCCGACGGTCCCGGGGGCTGCTGCGGCGCTCCGTACTGGCCGGGCTGGCCGGGCTGGCCGGGCTGGCCGGGCTGGCCGGGCTGGCCGAGCTGTTGGCCGGGATAGGGTTGGCCGGGCTGAGGATGGCCCTGGGGACCAGGTTGCTGCGGGTAGCCGTGCTGGTTCTGGTTCAAAGCTCGATCAGTGTAGGGAGATGAGGCGGCTCCGGCCAGGTTCGCAGCGGAAAAACTCCTACATCACGACGGCGTACTCGCGGCCCGTTTCGATCGCCCAGCCATCCATTTTGGTGCGCATCATGAGCTTGGCCCGGTGCAGCTGGGTTTTGACGGTTCCCAGAGGCAGACCAAAGTGGTCGGCAATGTCCCGGTACGGCACGTGCCGCAGGAAGTGCATCTCGAGCACCTCACGGTACCGGTCGGGGAGCTTGGCGAGCGCGCGGTCCATGTCCTCCCGCAGATCCGACTGGGTCGAGGAGAACTCGCCAAGCGCCGCTTCTGCCGTGTTTTCGAACCCTTCGGGCAAGCTCGAGTGTCGCGGGACGCGGTTGGTGTGGTTGAGGAACGCGTAGTACGCGATGCGATGAACCCAGGTCGAAAACCGCGCCCTGCCTTCGAACCGCGGCAAGCCCTTGTAGGCCCGCAGGAACGCTTCTTGGGTGAGATCTTCGGTCAGGACGCGATCGCCCCGGGTGAGACGAAGCAGGAGCGCGCGAATGCGCGGCTCGTTGCGCCGCATCAGCTCGCCAAAGGCCTCGGTGCTGTCGTCGTCGACGGCCTGTCGGACGAGGTCCTCGTCCAGAGTGGTCCGTAGTGGGGAAGCGCAGCGTGCGGGGGGCCGCCGCGCCTGTGAGTGTGTCCGTCCGTCCAGCCTCATCTCGGCAGGGGAAGTACCCAGCGGGCCCAAGACCAATTGCGCCGGACTTCCTTTTTTTTGAATCCTCCTCGATTCGGCCGCCGAGCGCGTCTTGCGGCCGCTGAGGGGCCGGTCGTATGGTCCGCGCATGGCTCGAAGCGCTCTTTTCCTCGCGATCTTGCTCGCCGCAGGTTGCGACTCATCGGACAAGTCCGTCACCGAGGTCCTCGCGGAGTCCGACAAAAAGGAGGCCGACAAGAAGGCCAAGGCCGAGGCCGAGCGCAAGGCGGCCACGCCCAAGAAGGATCCCAACGCGCTCGAGATGCCCTGGAGCGTCGACGTGATGAAGGCCGGCCTCCCGATGGGGCTTACCTTGGAGTACGCCGTGAGCGGAACCGACGCGAAGGGGAAGCCGGTGGAGGACACCTACCAGGCGGTGGTCAAAGCGACGAACCCCGGGGGCGTGGGTGTGGTCGCGTTTCACGGGAGCGCGAAGGGGGAAGCGGCCAAGCAGCTGCAGACCGTTGACTGGAGCAAGTTGTCGCCCTTCTTCGCGGTCGAGCGGCCGGAGATGACCCTCGTGCGCAAGGAGTCGGTGACGGTGCCGGCGGGAACGTTCGACACGGTGGTCGTGGAGCTCAAGGGATTCTTCGGAGCCCACCGCACCGTGTGGATGGTTGCCGACAAGCCCGGCGTCTACGCCAAGGTCGTCGACCACCCCAACGCGTCGGAGGCCGAGGACGCCACCGATCGGACGTACACGCTCTCGTCGATGGAGACGAAGCAGTAGAGCGCCGATGGAGGTCTCGGCGTTCGCAGAGCAGGTGTTGGTCGGGGGCACGCTCGCCGATAAGCTGCTCGCACCGCTAGCGCTGAGCGACGACGCGCCGATGTGGCGCGGCCGGTTGCCCCGTGAGCCCGGTCGAGCTTCCGAGTTCGCGCTGTGTACCGGGCGGACACCGACGACCCCCTTGCAAGTCCCCGAGGGCACGGCCGAGCGCGGGGCGCTGCTTCACGCGTTCGCCAACCACGAGCTGCTCGCGATCGAGCTGCTCGCGCAGGCGCTCTTGCGGTTCCCCGATGCTCCGCCGGCGTTTCGCCGCGGGTTGCTGCAGACCCTCCGCGAAGAGCAGACGCATCTGCGGCTGTACCTCGATCGGATGCGATCGCTCGGCGTCGAGTTTGGGGCGCGTCCCCTCAGCGGGTTCTTCTGGAGGGCCATGTCCGCCGTGGAGACTCCGGCTGGGTTTGTGGCGCACCTGAGCCTCACCTTCGAGCAAGCCAACCTGGACTTTGCCGAGCACTACCGTCGGGGCTTCGCGGCGATGGGAGATCACGAGAGCGCGGCGGTGCTGCAGACGGTGCTCGAAGACGAGATCGGCCACGTCGCGCTTGGCCTGCGCTGGTTCGAGCGGTGGAAGGACCCCGATGTTTCGTTGTTCGACGCCCACCGCGACGCCCTCGCGGGGCCGCTTCAGATCGTTCGGGCGAAGGGGGCTGGTTTCGAGGCCGAGCGTCGTCGGCAGGCCGGGCTTCCTGACGCGTACATCGAGCGCCTGCGGACCAGCGGCGGTAGCAAGGGGTCCGCGGCTCGGGTGCTGTGGTTCAACGGCGCGGCCGAGCAAGAGGTCGAGCACGGCCTTCGGCATACGCCCCGCCGTTCGGCCCTCGCCGCGGTTGCCGACCTGGAGACGGTGCCGATGTTTTTCGCGGCGGCCTCGGACGTGGTCCTGGTGCGTCGCCGACCGCGGCTGGCGTTCTTGGAGCAGCTCGGCGCGGCCGGGTTCGTCCTGCCACGGTTCGAAACGGCGCAGCTCGAGAGCAGCCCTTGGCCTGCGCCGAGCGCTCTGGGGGCGCTGCGTGAACTTCGTCCCTGGGCGAGCTCTCCCCGGGCGAGTGCGTTCGGAGCGACGGCGCGGGTCCGCATTTCGGATCCAGCGCTGGGCGCGGTTTGGAATGACGAGATTCGTCCGCTGTACGACAAGCGTTTCGCCGTGGATTTGGCCGATCGCCTCGTACCCGATGCCGCGTGGACCGAGACGAGCCTTCGCTCGAGGGTTGTCGGCTCGCGCGACGCGCTGGAGCAGGCACGTGCCGACTTTGAAGCGCTGGGGTACGCCACGCGCGTGAAACCACCGTTTGGAGCGGCGGGGCGAGGCCATCGCGTTCACTGCGGGGCGGCCGATGACGTCGTGTTTGTCGAAGCGCTTCTGCGTCGGGCCGGAGGCGTCGTGGTCGAGCCCGAGTTCGATGTGCTCGCCCAGTTTTCGATCCGGCTCCTCGTCGACGCGAACGGAGCGAGCGTGCTCGGCATCGGTCGCTGCGGCAGCACCGCTGCGGGCCAGTTCGTCTACGCGGCCATCGGCGCGGCGGACGTTGGCCTGTCCTCGGAGGTCCGGCGGTGGCTTCGCGGTGATGGGGACGATCCCAAGCGTCTCGAACGGATGGCTCGAGCGGTGGCGGACGTCGTTGGTGAGGCGGCGTCCTCGAGAGGCTTTCGCGGACCCGCGGGGGTGGACGCGCTGCTCGTTCGGACCGGCTCAGGCCTTCGGCTGCGTCCGTTGGTGGATCTCAACCCTCGGTACACCATGGGGCACGTGGCCCAGGCGCTGCGGTCTCACGTCTCGACGCGCGCTTACGCGGTGTTGGCCGCGACCACGCTCGCCGAAGCGGGCGGCGACTTCTCGTCGTGGGCCTCGAGGATGGACGCCCCGCGCTTCGAAGATCGAGACGGGACTCGTCGGCTGGCCGGAGGGGTCCAACACCTCACCGACCCAGACAGCGCCGAGAAACTGGTGCTCTCCCTCAGCGCTGCGCGGTCGGTGTCCGAGGCGCTCAGCGCTGTGCACGGCCGTCGATCGCCAGCTCCGCGAAGCCACCGCAGTCCTCGGACTCGTGCTCTCGAAACCTGATTCGAATCTGGTTGCCCAACACGCCGCCGGGGTCGAGAACGATGTCGGGGTCAGGCGTGCCGGAGAGGTCGAGCTCTTCTTCGAAGACCACCGCCCCGGACTGATCGACGATCTCCAGCGTCGCGGCCTCGAACCCGAAGCCCTCGCGGAAGTCCGGGTTGGCATGCATCGCGTTCGAAATGAGCGCGACACCGTCGATGCAATGATCGAATTGCGTGTACCACTCGAACGTCGACTCGACCCCGTCCTCGGCCGGCCCGGCGGAGAACCATGACGTGGCGACGTTGCCGTCGATTGCGAGGTCGGCTTCATAGGCCGGACCAAACAACGTGTCGAAGACCGAGGAGGCAAGCACCTCGCCGTTTTGGGTGATGTTGGTGGTGTCGCTCACGCACCCCGCCACAGGCTCGCCCGTGGACTCGCCGCCCCCGGTCGAGCTCGTCGAGGGGTCGGTGCTCGGGTCGGTGGACGGATCGGTGGACGGATCGGTGGACGGGTCCGTGGTGGGATCCGTAGAGGGGTCGGTGCTCGGGTCCGTCGACGTGGCCGCCGGCTCGGTCGTCCCAGACGTGGCGTCGTCGTCATCCGTAGGTCCCAGGCTGCCGGCCTCTTCACTCGGGAGCGGCTCCGAGCTCGCGCAGCTGCACGTCGCAATCCCGACCAACATCGTAGCGACCCGCGGCAACCTCATGGAAGTAGGGTGCAAGGCGGCTGTCGGGTCGTCAACCACGACAAGAGCCCCGGCGAAACCGAGGCTCTTGTCGTGGTGGTGTTTCTGACCCTACGCCGGAATTCCGCAGGCTCCGACGTTCTCCAACCCCGGAGGCGCGGAACCTTCCGCGAAGTAGGGAATGCACTCGGTTTCCGCGCTGGTGCATTCGTCGCCCGTGAGGTCGCAGAACTCGGTACAGCAACCGGTGGCGCCGACGCATCCGGGGACGATTTCCGCTCCGGCGCAGTACAGGCCGGGGTCGCATGCGTTGATGAACTCGCAGGGGTCCCCGAAGCCGCCAGCGTCTTCGCCCGAGGCATCGATGATGCATGTGAAGCCTTCCGTGCCGCTGGCCGGGAGGCAGGCGGCCGAGCCTTCACAGTTCTGCAGCAGCGGGTCGCACTCGGGGCGGCACAGGGTCAGCACGCCGTCGTTGACGATGGTGCAGATGAAGTCGGTGTCGCAGGTGGGTGCCTGCGGGGTTCCGTCGCAGAAGCCGACGCAGATGCCCTCGCCACTCTCGGGGTCGACGTAGTAGCACATCGATCGTGCATCACAGCTGTCCACACCGCTGACGCCGCTGCCCTCGACGGTGCAGGTATCGCCCACCTGTCCGGGGTTGCCGTCGATCGGGGAGCATCGGGTTGCGTTCCAGGAGTTGCCGCCGTCGTTCGCCCACGGCATGCACTTTTCGCCCTCGGGGCAGTCATCGGTCCAGACGTCGCACTCGACCGCGATGCCGCCGCCGTCCGGATCTTCGATGAAGCCGACCGTGTCATCGGTGGGATCGGTGTCGCCGGTGGGATCGGTGTCGCTCGAGGGCTCGGTCGGATCCACAGGTCCGGTGGTCGCCGTGGGATCGGGCGTGCCCGAGGTGGCGGACGGATCGACCGGCATGGTCTCGGCGGTTTCCTCCTCGTTGGCTTCGGTCTCGCCCTCGCCCTGCGAGTCGCTGCCCATCGGGTCGGAGCCGGTGTCGCAGGCGACCATGCACACGGAGAGAGCCGCGGCTCCAAGAAGGGAAGGGAAAGTTAAACGTGCCATCGTGATCCGCGGGTCCTACCCCGAGTGGACAGGTTTTCACAAACTAACAAAGCCATCAAGAGTATTTTTACATCCTTTGCTTACTTGGCACCAGGAGGCGCTGGAACGGCGATCTGCAGCCGGATTGCAAGATCTCCGCGGGCGGAAACGACGCGGTTGGCCCCCTTTCGGGCCGAACCCGCAGTACCTGCGCGACCCCTTCAGATGTAAACGGTGATACCGTCGGTGCGTGAGGCTTCCGGCAAAAGCGGGTCTTCACGACGAAATCGTCAGGGTGAGTATCCAGCTGGGCAGCGAGCTCGGCGAAGACGGGCTCACGATGAGGGCGATCGCCGCGAGACTCGGGGTAAGCGCAACCGCGCTGTACCAGCATTTTGAGAGCAAGGCCGCCATCCTTCGGGAGATTCGGCTTCATGGAGTGGACACGTTGCTGTCCGCGATGGCGCCGTCGGTCGAGCTCGGCGATGCCGAAGCCCGAGTTCGGGAAATCGCAGGACGGTACACAGAGTTCGCGCTGAGCAATCCGTGGCTCTACAAGGTGCTGTTCCAAGGCGACGAGGTCGACTGGGCCAGCGTCGAAGAGGATGAGCGCGACCTGCTGATGGCTCCGCTTCGGCAGGCACGCGCGGCGTTCGATCTGGGCGTTCGTGCAGGCGTATTTCGTCCCGACGTCGATGTCGACAACACCGCGCTGCTGTTCTGGGCTTCGCTTCACGGCCTCGCCTCGCTGATGATCAACGGACGCATCAGCGAAGGCCATCCTGTGTTCCCTGTGCCCGACCGCGACGACTTCGTCAGCAACTTCATCGCGGGACTCGTCCGAGCCGTTCGCGCATCCTGAGCGTGCCGACTCCGCTTCTTTTGAGGGTCCGGGCGAGGCCAGCTTCGAGATGTCATCAGGCCTGACGTCGCGGGCTGGCGCAGGCATCTCTGCGCTCTTGGGCCCGACGAACACGGGCAAGACGCACCGCGCGATCGAGCAGCTGTTGTCGCACCGCACCGGGATGGTGGGGCTGCCGCTGCGCTTGCTCGCGCGAGAGGTGTACGACCGCGTATCCGCGCGGGTGGGCGAGCAGCAGGTCGCGCTGGTCACCGGCGAAGAGAAGCGGGTGCCGAAGCGGCCGCGGTATTGGATCTGCACCGTCGAGTCGATGCCTGTCGACCTCGATGTCGACTTCGTGTGCATCGATGAGATTCAGCTCGCCGCACACCGGCAGCGTGGCCACACGTTCACGAACCGGATGCTCAACCTCCGGGGAACCCGCGAGACCTGGTTTCTTGGCTCCGACACCATGGTTCCCGCGATTCAGGAACTCGTTCCGACCGCGGACATTCAGCGACATCCCCGGTTCTCCAAGCTGACCTATGCCGGGGCGGTGTCGGTCGCCGCTCTGCCGCCGCGCACCGCCGTCGTCGCGTTCTCGGTGGCGGAGGTCTACGAACTTGCCGAGCATCTACGGCAGCGACACGGTGGGACGGCCGTGGTCTTGGGCGCGCTCTCGCCTCGGGCACGCAACGCACAGGTCGCGATGTATGAGTCCGGGGAGGTCGAGTACATGGTCGCGACCGATGCGATTGGCATGGGGCTCAACCTCGACTTGGATCGGGTGGTGTTTGCCTCGACGAGCAAGTTCGACGGTCGTGAATCCCGTCCGCTGCACCCCAGCGAGCTCGGCCAGATCGCCGGACGGGCGGGCCGATACACTCGGGATGGAACGTTCGCCCTGTTGCGCTCCAATCCGCCGCTAGACGATCAGGTTGTGCGTGCGATCGAGACCCACGCTTTCGAACCGGTGCGCCAGGTCGTCTGGCGTAGCAGTGATCTCGACTTCACATCGATTCAGGATCTCGAAGCTTCGCTGCGGGCGAGGCCCAGGCGCAGCAAGAGGCTCCGCATGCTGGAGCAGGCGGACGACTTCGACGCTTTCAGCCAACTGTGTCGGTTGTCGTCGGTTCGCAAGCGGGCCCACGGGATCGAGGCCGTCGGGTTGCTCTGGGAGGTTTGCCGAATCCCCGACTTTCGCAAGCTGATGCTGGAGAGCCACGTGCAGCTGCTCGCTCGGATCTACGACCAGCTGACCGGCGACACGAGCCGCATCGACGAGTCGTGGATGCGACGCCGGATCGATCGTCTCGACGATGTCGGCGGAGACATCGATACGCTGATGACCCGGATGGCGTTCATTCGGACCTGGACGTACATCGCAAACCACGAACGATGGGTTCCGGGTGCGTCCCACTGGCAAGAGGTGACGCGGTCCATCGAGGACCGACTCAGCGACGCACTACACCAGCGGTTGACGGAGCGTTTCGTCGCGAAGACAGTTGGCACCCGTGCGCAACCGGCAGGTCGTCGGCGTGCGCCACCCAAGGCTCGAGCGAGCACGGGCGAGGCTCCGGATCCCAACAACCCGTTTGCCGCCCTCGCGGGGCTCGCGATAGGCGGATCCGAGCCGGAGATCGATGAAGCTCTC
>CAYGTG010000016.1:11816-22981 GCA_964352485.1 uncultured Nannocystaceae bacterium
GGGCAAGGATCTCGTGCAAGGAGGTTGAGCTCGGTTGGTGGCGGCGCGGCAAGGAACTGCTGCACCCCGAGTTGGTCGTCGATGCTCAGGGGTGGACAGCCGGAGCGAAGAGGCGATTGCAACGCCGTCTGCAGGCATGGAGCGCGGATGCTGTGCATGGGGTCGTGGGAGGGCTCGCCTCGCTGCTGCACTCCGCCCGTGCGTCGGTTCGTGGTCTCGCCTATCGACTCGAGCAGACGCTCGGGTCCCTACCGAGCTCAGCGGTGCGGCCCGAGCTGGACGCGTTGTCGGTTGCGGACAAGGCGGAGCTCGCCGACGCGGGGGTCGTGCTCGGACAGCTCGCGGTCTACCTTCCCGCCAGCGTGAGCCCGCAGAATCTGGCGGTTCGTCACTCGCTGAGTTGGGCATGGACGAAGCGGCCAGGCGCCGAAACACTCGTGCGCGACCAAGCATCGTGGGCGATTCCCGAGGGGTTCGACTTGGATCGGTTGGCCAGTCTCGGCTTCGTCGCGATGGGAGCCATGGCGGTCCGGGTCGATGTTGCGGAGCGTGTCGCGGCAGCCCTCGCGGTCGAGGCCGCCAACGCCGATCCGTTCCCGTCGCCATCCTTCCTTCGGCGATGGCTGGACTGCTCGCCGCGTGAACTCACGGGGGTGGTCCAAAGTCTTGGGTACCGCTCCGCAGGGGCCGACAACTTCTCGCGACCCCGCACGCGCCGATCCGGCAGGCGTTCTTGACGCTGCTCGGGGGTCGACGCAAGGTGGGCCCCTGATGTCGGCCGTCAAATCGGGTCTGATCGGTGCTGCCGCAGTCGGTGGCGTGATTGCTGTGTTGCTCGCTTCGGGGACCGTACAGTTCGGTTCACACGACGAGCCCGTCGCGCAGGGGGCCGACGAAGCGGGAGACAAGAAGAAGGGCCGGCGCGGCCGAAAAGGAAAAGGCCGGAAGCGTGGTGGCAAGTCGGGTGGCGCGGTCGGACGCGCTGCGGAGGACATCGGAAAGATCGGAACGACCGTGAACGACAAGGCGAGGGCCCACCCAGGTCTCTCCCTGTACAACCCATGCGCTTGGGGACGGAAGTTTCGCCGGGCCGCGGGCGGTAAGGTCTTCCGCGAGGCTCGCATCATCAACAACGACGCAGAGGTGCTCCATGCATGGTCGACCGACTTCGTTCCTGACGCGAAGCGTGGCTGGGCGATCGCCAAGCTGGACGCAACGGGCAATCTCTACGCTGTCAACGCGCGGTCCGGTCTTGTCAAAGTCGACTGGGACTCGAACACCGTGTGGGGGGTGGAGAAGGCCTTTCACCACGACTTCTCGATCGCCGACGACGGCAGAGTCTGGGCGCTGGTCGAGCACGGTCGGCACGCGACCTTCGAGGGCCAGAGCTTCGACCTGCTCGACAACGGCATCGTCGTCCTCGGTCTCAATGGCGAAGTCGAAGAAGAGTTTTGGTTCTTCGACGTGCTCCAAGACATGCCCGAGCTCAAGGCGCACGTGCGGAAGAACCTCGACCGCAGGGCGCCCAAGGGCAAGGAAAGCCTTGCCCGCGATGAGGATGAAGATGAGTTCGGCGAGGAAGGAGGCCGCGTGCTCTTCGGCCGCGACCTCTTCCATGCCAACGCCTTCAGTTTCGCAACGAAGACGATCGAGGGCGTATGGAACGAGGGCGACATCATCACGTCGATTCGCGAGATGGACATGGTCGTTGTCCTCGATCGCAAGACGCACGAGCCGAAGTGGCATTGGGGCCAAGGGGAGGTTCAGCGGCAGCACGACCCCGAGCAGCTAGAAAACGGAAACCTGCTGATCTTCGACAACGGGAGGAAACGCCACTGGTCGAGGGTCATCGAATTCGATCCGTTGACGTCCAAGATCGTCTGGGAATACAAGGACGACGGCTTCTTCTCGAGTATCCGCGGCCTGTCCCAGCGTCTTCCCAATGGGGACACGCTCGTCGTCAGCTCGCAGCGTGGACGTGCGTTCGAAGTCACGCCCGAAGGTGATGTCGTCTGGGAGTACTGGAGCCCCGACGTATTCGACGGCGCGCTACGGTTGCCCTTTCGCATGGAGCGTCTTCAGGGCGAGCCGCTGGCGTTCGTTGAGAAGCAACTGGCCGCAGGGAAGGGGAACCCTCAAGGCGCCATCAGGCCGGCGGGGGACGGCGCTGCTGAGGCCCCAGCGCAGGACGGCGAGACACCGCCCGCGCCCACGGATGGCGAAGCGGCTTCGGCCGACACCGAGGCCGCCGAGTAGCACGCCCGCTCCGCTGGCTTCAGAGCATCGGCAGCGTGCCGCTTCCGTTGTCCATGTTGCCGAACGTGTCCAACGGCAGTCCGGCTCGCTGGAGAATGGAGCAGTACAGGCGATGGTTGGTCTGCCACAGCTCAAACTCGTCGCGGCTGACTCCGTCCGGGTGCGGGATCTCGAGGTATCTCCCGGTGGGGAACGCCCAGTTGCTTCCGCCAGCCATGAAGTATGGCATCCGCCAGTGTCGGTGCGGCCCCGTCGAGTAGCTCGTGCCTGTCGTAGTGTCGGTCCCCCAGACGATGAGGGTGTTGTCGAGCAGGGTTCCGTCGGCTTCTTGGACCGACGAGAGCGCGTCCAGCAGGTGCAGCCATCGGTCCGCCCACCAGCGGTCGATCGCGCGATGGTCCTCCAGGATCTGTGGCGCCCCGTTTGTTTCCCCGACCGCGTGGGTGGTGCCGTGGGCATTGAGGCCCTCGATCATGCTGATGTTGCCATCGACATGGCCGAGCTGGAGCGTCATGACGTTGGTGAGGCCACACGCGAACGCGTTCGTGATGAGGTCGCTTTGCGCGTCGATCGCTGCAGCATCGCCGTCGGGGGCGGGGGGCGCGTCCGGAAGCGAGCACTCGACCTGGAAGTCGGTCACGCGCTCCTCGAGGGCCCGAAGGTGCTCGAGGTGCTGCGCGAGGATGTCCTTCTCAACCGTGCCAACCTTGCTGCGCACGACGTTGAGCTCGTCACGCACCACGTCGATGACGCTGCGACGCTGCGCGCGTAGCCGCTGCATCGCCTCGATGTCGAGCTCCCCGACGTCGAGACCGGCGAACAGGTTGTCGAACGCGGCGAGCGGACCGTTGATCGGGACGACCGGCTGCTGGTCGCCGTAGAAGAAGCTCGAGTGGTGCTCGGTGGCGACACCGTTGACGCCTAGCCCGACGTGTCGATAGGAGCCGCCCTGGGTCTTGAAGAGGTGATCGGCGATGGGCTGCTCAAACGAGGCCCCGGTCGCGAACCCGTCCTTCAGAGAGCCGGTGAAGCACATGGAGCCTCCGCTGGCGTGCTCGTTGTCGTCGTCGGGAAAGTAGTACGGAGCGCCGTACAAGACGAGGCCATCGGGGTAGATGAGCTGGTCGCGGTACGGCTCCAGGACCGATTGCGTTGCGCCAAGCGTGAAGTCGGTCGGCGCGCCAGAGGGTCCAGGCGTGGGCCAGAACGAGTCTTCGAGGTAGCCCAGACCTTGGAAGATCACCAACACGCGCTTGGGTGATGCGTTGCCGCCGGCGTAGGAGCTGCGGGGCACGAACGGGGTGAGGGCGGCAGCAGCAGCGCTGCCGCCAAGCATGCGGGCGAGGTTGCGTCGGGTGATGCGGGTCATCGTTCAGTCTCCTCGCCGGGTTCGGAAGGACTCGCTCAACACGAGCTGGGTGATCGCCTTGCGGATGTCACCGCCGTCTTCGCTGAGCGCCTCTTGTACGGGGGTGAGCGATGCAGCGTCGGCGTCGTCCGGTTCGCGCGCGGTTGCCAAACGGAACAGCTGCGTGGCCATGCAGTCGCGAACCTGCGGCAGCGTAGAGAGGACAGCGCTCATCTCTTGCACATCGCCAAACTCGACCTCTCCGTCGGCGAGCACGTAGCCCGAGGCGTCGATCGGGCCGAACGCATCGGCTTGGGAGAAGCGGCCCAAGTCGTCGTAGTTGAGCAGCCCGAACCCGATGTTGTCCATCAGGACGTGGCACCCCGCGCAGCTCGGATCCTCTTGGTGTTGTCGCAGTCGCTCCCGCGGGGAGAGGTCGCCGGCATCGGGAAAGTTGGTGTCGACCGTGGGCGGGGGCAGGGTGTCGCACAGCAGTCGGGCCCGAACTGCGTTGCCGCGATAGACCGGCTCGAAGTCGGACTCGATCGGGGGGGACGAGGCGAGGAACGCGGGCAGCGTGAGCAGGCCGGCCCGCGATCCGTCGTCGACCAGCATGCCCTCTCCGCTGCCGCCGAAGCCGTAGATGTCGGCGGCGAGACGTTCGTCGGGAAAGGCCAGAGGGGTGACGAACAGGCCTTCGACCGTGCCCGGGTCGGTGAGCACCTCTTCGAGAAACGAACGCGCCTCGGTCTTCATCGAGGCCCGAAGCTCGCCGTCGAACTCGGTCTCGGCCCGCGACACGTTGTCGATGCGCGAGATGTGGGTCAGGTGCAGGTGCGCCTCGATGAGGGCGGCCATGAAGGCGTCGCTCTGCATCAGTCGCTCGGCGTGGGACAGCAGAATCTCAGGGTCGCTCAGAGACTCTGCATCGCTCAGGAGCGCGCGATCGGGCGCGGTGTCGGTGAGGAAGAACGCCAGCCGCGTAGCGAGTTCGTAGCCGTCGAGCGCCGAGACTCCGCCCGACTCAGTCTCCACGCCAAACTCTACGATGTAGAGAAAATTGGGGGACTGAAGTACGGCCTCGATGACCATCTGCAAGCCTCGCTGGAGGCTCTGTTGCGAACCTTCGTCGAACAGACCTCGCAGTGCGCTTCGCTGCGCGTCGGTGAGCGGGCGTCGGAAGGCCTGTGCGCCGAAGCTGTCGATGAACCCGTCGACACAGGTGTCTTCGCCATCCGTTGCGGGATCGCAGCCGTCGAACAAGTCGCTGGGCTCAGCGGTCACTTCCTGCGCGAGGGCGAGCGCGCTCTGCCAGTAGATGTCGATGTCGACCGATTGGGGGGCGATCCCTGCGTTGGCGGGAAACGGGCTGTCGCCCGGTGCGGTGTCTGCGATGAACGAGGCCGTGTCGGGCCGCGTGCCGAGCAGCGCCTCCACGCTGTTGGCGTATTGGGTGGCGGTCAAGCGGCGCCAGCGGCTCAGCTCGGTAGGCTCGGCGGTGGCGTCATCGCTCCCGGTGTCGTCCAAGCCGTCGGTCTCCGCGTCGCCGGCTCCGCTGCTGGAGACGGCATCTTCGCTGCCGCCCGAGGTCCCCTCGTCCCCGGAGAGCTCCAGCGTCGTTCCGCTGTAGCAGCCAGCGGTCGCCAGGACTGCGGTCAATATCGCGGTGCGCCTCATTGCATCTCCCTCATGCCGAACGTGGGTGTTGTGACGCCCTCGGATCCATCCCCTCATCTTGCGACCGCGTGCGTCGGAGTCCGAAGCGTGGCCGAGCCCACCAACGTTCCTCTTCCGAGGGTCTCGACGGCTCCGGATCCTGCCCCTATCTTGGCGTGATGGGGTGGAAGCCGAGCTTTGGTGTGTTGGCGATGATGTTCGCTGCTGCGTGTGCAGGGGACGAAGCTGGGGGAGACACTGAGGCTTCAGGCTCGACGGAGCCCTCCTCGACCGGCTCGGGACCGACGGGGACCGCGGCGAGTTCGTCGTCGGGTCCGGTCGCCTCCACCGGGACGACGGCCACCTCGACAAACCCAGGCGACGGATCCGACGGATCTGACGGATCTGATGGATCCGGCGGATCAGGCGGAGCCACCGCGGGCGAGAGCTCGACCGGGGCAGGCGTCCGGACGACCCCGGTCTTCTTCGCAGCCGGAGACGTCGGCCGCACGACGTTCAGCTGCGACGGCGGACAGTCGTGGACCGGCAACCGCTCCTACGACCTGGAGGGGGACCCGCTCGTGTGCGGCGAGGTGCAGCCGGTGACCTGCTACGACGAAGCCTCGGGCTGTCAGCTGCTCAACGGCGAGAACTGCGAGCAACAGGCGGCCAACTGCGACTGCGACCACCACCCCGGCGCGGTCCAAGGCATCGCGCATGGCGATGGGTGGTGGGTCGCCTCCTGGGGCTGGGGGCCGCCGGGGTCGGTCCGACGGAGCCAGGACGGCATGACCTGGGAGACCGTCGTCGACGGCACGACCTTCGGAGGCCTGGCCTATGGGAACGGGACCTTCCTCGCCGGCGCGCGTCAGCCGTTGATCTCGTCGGACGGTGGGGCAACGTGGAGCGATGCGGCACCGGCGGACTTTCAGGCTGCCAACGGGCAGACGATCTACAACGTTCGGCAGGTCGCTTTCGCGCCCGCGGCGGGTGGTCACTTTGTCGTGATCGCGACGTCGGGGGACAACCGGGACATCATGCTGTCCTCGGACGCGGGCTCGAGCTGGTGGCGCCCCGAGCAGCGGCCCGACGCTTGCCTGCAGAACAACCAGGGTATCCTGTCCTCGATGGACACAATCGCCTTGCTTGGAGGTGGTGGCGATGTTTGCACGTCGGTCGATGGGGGCCAGACTTGGAGCATCAGCGCCGCGTTTCCCGGCGCGGGTCCGGGAATCTGGGACGGGACCCAGTTCCGGGCGTGGAACGGCGGCATGGCCTACGCCAGCGACGATGGCCTCACCTGGACCTCGGAGCCCATGGCTCCAGATCTCGGTTTGGGTACCGTGGCGGTCGATCCGTCGACGGGGTCGTTCGTGGCCGTGCGCGGCGGCTGGCAAAATTGGTACGAGCGCCAGGAGTTTTACCGCAGTGACGACGGCGTGAACTGGACGGTGCTCGACGCGGCGCAGTTCGAAGGCAGCCACCGCGTCCGGCACATCGCGTTTGCGCAAGCTGAGAGCGGTGCCTGTCTCGACTGACCCGCCGGCCCTACGGCGCACAGCAAGCTGTGAATGCTTCGGTTCCCGTCAGGTTGCCGTCCTGCTCGCCGCCTTGTTCGACGCAGCTCAACGAGCCGTCGGGTACGAGGGACCGAATCGAAGTTGCGGGGCCCAAGCCGTCGGTGCCCACGCAGTCGCCCACCGGGACCACTGTCGTCGATCCTCCGCCGGCGCATGAGGAGGCGAACTCAACCGAGCCACTGCAACCGCCCTCCGCGCTACAGGAGCACGGGGTGCACGCCCGGGTGTCGGCCACAGACCGAAAGAGCACCGTCCGTGCGGAGTAGATGCCGGCTGGGCACTGCGGCGTCTCCCCATCTTGATAGATACACGTGGGCGCAGCGCTGTCCGGGAGGCAGAGGCCGTCTTCGCAGATGTCCGTAGGAGTCACATCGCACAAGACTTGGGCGTCCTCGGCCTCGACGGGGCTCGCGTCGTCGATAGGGCTGACGGAGCACGTCGCGTCGGGGACACCGAAGATCTGCACCGCGACCCCTGGGAAATCCGTCGACTCGCAGCCGTCCTGGAGCAGAACGACGTCGAGCGGAGCGTCGGCGCAGTCTTCGTCGCCATAGAAGCGGAGCAGGACGGAACCCGAGCAGGCGCTCTCGATGAATAAATCGCACTCGCAATCACACGACCAGTTCCCGGAGAACGATGAGGCTCCTTCGAGCAACGGGCTGCCTCCGAGGGCGTCGCAGTCTGGCGGATTGCCGGCCATTCTGACCGGCCCGTCCCAGCCCTGTGGCGCGGCGGGATAGCATGTCTCGTCCCCGCAGCCGCCCGCGCCGGTCGGGTTGGCCGTTGTCGTCATCGGCGGAGACGTGGTCTCGTCGGAGGCCGTATCGCTCATGGCAGTGGTCGCGCTGGCAGAGGCCGACGTCGGTGCTGTCTCGGTGCCCTGGGCGCCATCTTGGCCAACGCAGGCGCCGGCGTTGGGTCCTGAGAATTCGCCGTAGCGGCTGCCGGTGGGGCAGTCCGGATCGGGAAAACTGCAGAATCCATCCGGTTCGCAGGTGCCGCCCGGGCAGGCGTCATCGCTGGCGCACACGTACGTGTTTGCCGAGCATCCGCCGAGCAACACGACGACCCCAAGCCATCCGCGTCGAATTCCGACGACCGGGCTCACAGCGTGTTTGGGCGCCAGAGGTTGACGACCCAGCGCACCAACAGCGCACCGATCAGCGAGATGATCACCAGCCACAGCAGCCAGTGCATTGACGTACCCAGCCACGGCGTGTCGGTGGTGGGGTAGCGGATATCGATCCAAGAGATGGGGCCGGCCTCGAGTCGGGGCTCGACCGGGTACACGAACGCATCGGGTCCGCCCCGGGCACGGCGCTTGCTGACGCGGACCCGATCGGTGCCCACGTTGAAGGACTTGTGCACGGCGGTCTCGCCGACATGCACGGTGAGCTCGTGCTCGCCCTCTTCGAGTCCCTTGATGCGCCAGCTGGCCATCGATCGGCGCGTCGCCAGGACGACGCCGGTCTCGACTTCGACCCCGGCGCCGGCCTCGAGCGTCACGGGTCCGTCGATGTCTTCCGGACTGCGAAACTTGACGGTGAGGACGACGCTCTCGCCCGTCTGCGCGGGACGCATGCCGTAGTAGTGCTCCATCTGAAAGAACAGCAGAAGCATCGGCACGGTGACCCACAACATGGGGCCGAGCAGCGCCAGGATGCTCTTGAAGTTCCAGAAGAAGAGCTTGCCCATGGCCTTGAACACGAGCTTGGGCTCGCGGTCATACAGCCGCATCTCCATCATGTACGCCTGCATGCGCTTGATGGAGGTGAACAACAGCTCCGGGTCGCCGGTGTACTTGAACACCACGAGCATGACCGCGCCCAAGAGCGTGGAAATGATCGCGAGGCTCCAACCGAGCGACAGTGCCTGCAAAGGCACCATCATCCCGTCGAAGAGGGCACCGAAGAGCAGCCCTACAGTGTTGATCACGGCGTCCATGGACGAAACGAAGCGAAGCGTACGAGTCGACCAGACGGCAGACTAGTCGATGTAGCCAAGGCCTTGGAGCTTGGCGGCGATGTCTTCGTCGCTCTCCGCATCGTCGAGCTTGGACATCTCTTTTTCGAGCACGTGCACGATGAACTCATCGGTGGACGAGTATCCGGCCAGTTCGGCGCACTTTTTGAGACGAGTGTAGATGGATTTGTCGAGCTTGACGGCGGGCATGGCGTTTCCTCGAGAGGGCGGTTAGCGGGACTCAATGACGTTTTGGCCGACCATCTGGGACGGCGCTTCGATTCCAAAGGCGTGAAGCACGGTGACCGGCACGTCGTGCAGGCGGGGCTTGTCGCCGATGATCTTGCGGTTGGAGAACAGCACCCCGGGGACGGTCTCGTGCGCCATGCAGTGGTCGCCGATCCATTCATCGGGGTTGTCGTTGATCTGGTTGAAGGGGACCGCGCCCAGGCCAGTGGCGGGGGACATGCGGTAGGGCGGCGCAAAGCCGACCAGGAAGTCGGGCGCAAATTCCATCTGCGGCGAGGGTTGGCCCTCGAACATCTCTTCGGGGCGGTACAGCTTGAGCACTACGTTCTTGCCGGTCTCGGGGTCGACCCAGGCAAGCAGCTTCTTCTCGAGCTTGGCCTCGATGGCGGCTTTCTCGTCTTCGGTGACGCTGCCTTCGCCTTCGCGACCTTCGAGGTTGAAGTACAGGCCGTTGAGGCCCATCGCGTAGAGCTGGGTCTCTTCCCAGTCGACATGGGGGAAGCCTGGGGTGGGCCCAGCGTTGGCCGGATCGTCCAGGGCGAGGAAACCCTCGTCCATCAACCAGCGGTTGAGGTGCACCTCGCGGTCGAACCGCTGGAACCCGTGGTCGCTGATGACCATCAAGGTGGTGTCGTCGTCGATCGTGTCGAGCGTATGACCCACGACTTGGTCGGCGCGCTCATAGATCGGGATCAGATCGTTCTCGTAGTCGCCCCACAGCATGTGAGCCGCCTGATCGGTCGTGGAGAAGTAGTAGAACATGAACCCACCACCATCCTTCTGGTACTGGTCCAGAAGGTGGTCGTAGATGTCGATCTCCTCATCGAAGACCAGGTTGGCCTGCGCGATGAAGTCGTTGCGAGAGATGACGTGGGCGGAGAGCGCCTTGGTCTCCTCGGCCATCCCCTGGGTGTAGAACAGCCCGACTTCCTCGGCGATATCGGCCGCAAACTCGGCCGGCTCGCTGATCGGGACTTCTTGGTGCTTGGGGTTGATGTTGATCGGGCTCGCGTAGAGCTTGAAGTTTGGATACGCCTCTTTGAGGAAGAAGCGCACGATGCCGCTGGCGGACATCATGTAGGGCACGAGCTCGAAGTCGACCTCGACCCACTCGCTCCAGTCGCCTTCGCCCAGGACGAGGACGTCTTCGCCGATCTCGATACGAGCGGTCCGTCGGTTGCGGTCGACATCGATTTCCACCCGAACCTCGGTGCGAGGCTCGTCCTTGTAGAAGGTGTTGACCGGACCGGAGAGCGCGGTCGTGACGTGATCGCCAATGACGTCGACGCGATACAGCTCGCCGCCGGAGACCTCTTCCTTGACGTACTCGGCGGGGTCGTCGGTGAAGAACTGGAACGTACCGAACGAGCCGAGCATGTCGGGGGTGCCCATCCCCGAGACCGCACCGTTGCTCGCCGGCAGGGGCGGAAAGTCGGTGGGCATCTTCATCATCGTTGTGGGGATGTTGGCCTCGCCCAACTTCTTCCAAAACGGTTCGCCCTTGCGCAGCGGGATCGTTTCGCCGCCGGTCAGCGGGATCACCACGCCGCCAACCTCGAGCGTGTACTCGGGGGGGATGGCTTCGGCCATCGAACTGAAGGGGGTGACGTCCCCGGGGTGTCGGTGCACGAAGTCGAAGACGCCGTGACCGCCGGGGGTCATGCCCGTGATGACGGTGGACCATGCGACCGGCGACTGCGGCGGCATGACGGTCTCGAGCTCAGAGAATCCCCCTTGCTCGGCCAAGCGCATCAGGTTGGGCAGCCGGTCCGCATGCCGACGCACGAACTTGGGGTCCATGCCGTCGAAGCCCAACACGATCACGTCGGTATCCGTCTTGGGGGCCTTGCCGCATCCCGCGGTGCTGCTCACCACAGCGACCACGGCCGCCAGCGCCGCGGCAGCGAACCGGCCAGTGCCGGGGCCCAAGCATTGTGGGCGTGTCTTTGGGGCTATAAGCCTCATGATCTCGGTTCCCTCGCTCGTAGCGTTGGACGACCGCAGACTACGAGCGCGGACACGCTCGGTCAAACGCGGGCTGCTCCATCGAGCGGTTGGTGACTAGTACCGCAGATCTGAAGTCCGTTCCGGGTTTCGGCAGAGGGATTCGCAGC
>CAYGTG010000017.1:0-21951 GCA_964352485.1 uncultured Nannocystaceae bacterium
CGCCCCGACCCAAGCCGGTGACCCCGATCGCCAAGCCGACGGATGCGGCCGACGAGACCGATACAGAGAAGGTCTACGAGATCCCCATGGATGGCCGGACCAGCCGGACCGGGATGGGCGGCGGCACGGGCAAGCCGAACGCTGGGCCGGCAAAGAAGCCGGTCAAGCCCAAGGCACCAGCGCCAAAGCCCAAGAAGAAGGCGAAGACTCAGTCGATCGACCCGACGAAGCCCGTCGATCGCCCTGAGAACGCCACCGTGCCCAAGCCGTTGCCGAACAACGCGCAGCCGTCGTATCCGAAACGGCTTCGCGACGAAGGCATCAGCGGCCGGGTCGTACTGAAGCTTCACGTGCACCGCGACGGAAGCGTCCGCGGAGCCAAAGTGCTGTCCAAGAAGAACAGCGCTACCACCGAGGAGGAGAAGAAAGCGGCATCCGCTGCGTTCCTCAAATCCGTCATCAAGGTCGTCAAATCGTGGCGTTTCACGCCCGCGACGCTGGCCGGAAAACCGATCTCCGTCTGGCACAAGGTCAACATTCCGTTTGAGCTCACCGATTGAGCCAACCAAGAAGAAGGAGCGAATCGATGGAACTTTCCCTCGTAGAAATCTGGGCCGAGATGGGCATCCTGTCCAAAACCGTGGCGGTCTCGCTGGTGGCCATGGGCATTGCCAGCGCCTTCGTGGCCGTAGAGCGATTCTTGGTGCTGCTCAAGGCACACCGCATCAGCGTGGCGTTTGCTGACAAGGCTCGCCCGCTCATGGAAGCCAAAGAGATCGACACGCTCTACGACCTGACGCGGGGCAAGGAGTTCGCGTCAGGCCCTCTGCCTCGGCTGCTTCGCTTCGGTCTCGAATCCTATCGCGCCAACACCACCGACAAGGCCGTGGGTCCCGTCGAGATGGCGAGGCGCGAGCTCAACCGCAAGCTCGAGATGATGGGCACCGAGGCGCGGCGCGGCATGGGTATCTTGGCCTCGACCGGCTCCACCGCTCCCTTCATCGGGCTGTTCGGGACCGTCATCGGCATCATCACCGCGTTTCAGGGCATCGCAGCCGCGGGCGGCGGAGGCATTGGTGCGGTGTCGGCGGGTATCGCCGAAGCCCTCATCGTCACGGCGGTCGGCCTGGTGGTCGCCATCATGGCAGTCCTCGTGTTCAACGCCTTGAGCTCCAAGTTCGACGCGTTCGATCAGACCATGCAACACGCTGCCAGCGAGCTGGTGGACTACCTGGAGATCGCTCATGGGAGCTCAGCTCAATAGCGGTCGCAAGAAGGGCGCGCAGCCCAACATCAACGTCACGCCGCTTGTCGACGTGGTGTTGGTGCTGCTGATCATCTTCATGGTGGTGCTCCCTGACGTGCAGGGTGGCAAGCCGGTTGAGATGGTCAAGGTCGCGGCCGCCGACAAGCATGCGAGTGACGCAGAGCCCCTGACGGTGACCATCGATCTGGCTGAGGTCTACACGTGGGACGACGCGGACACGACCCGGGATGCCGCGTTGGGTGGTCTGCGGGCCGAGTACGTCAGAGACCCCAAGCAGAAGGTGTTGCTGCGGGCTGACGCTGGGCTCCGCTATGCCATCGTCCGCAACTTCTTCGCCGACGTGCAGGACATCGGTTTTCCCACCGTGTCTCTGGCCGTGGGCGTCGGCGCCGAGTGGAAAGAGGAGGGCTGAACTGTGGGCATGTCCATCGGTAGTGAGAACGGCAAGACCAGGGTCAAGCCCGACATGAACGTCACGCCGCTGGTCGACGTGGTGTTGGTGCTCCTCATCATCTTCATGGTCCTCGCGCCCGTCGTGACGGAGGGCTTCGACGTTCGGCTGCCGCCCAAGGACGAGACGGATCAACGGCTCGACGAGTCCAACGATCCCCACAAGCCGCTCGTGCTTTCGGTCGCGTTGGATGGCGGATACGAGGTCAACTCGGTTCCGATCGAGGAAGACGAGCTGCCTGGGCGGCTCAAGCGGATGTTCAACGCCCGCCCCGACAACGTGTTGTACGTCGACGGTGCGGACGACGTGGCCTACGGCCGCGTGCTGCGGGGAGTCGACTTCGCCCGAAGCGGCGGGGCGGCCCCCGTGGTGATGATCACCAAGAAACTCGAGTAACGAAATGTCTGCCCGGCGAGCTCACTCCGCGTTGTTCTTCAGCGCGTTTTTTCTGGTGCCCTCGTATGCACTTGCGGCGGTTGAAGACGACGCTCCGTCGCTCCGTCGGGACTACAAAGGACCCGAAACCTCGCCCGAGCCCGGGCCGGGGGATGTCGAGGTGGTGCCCCCCGGGCCGTCAGAGGCCCCATCGGAGGCTCCGGCCCCCGAGGAGGCCCCAGCACCTGTTCTCGAGGAGCCCGAGCCCGAGCCGCCAGCGGTCGCAGACGTGGCGGTGGACGAGGAGGAGGGCGACTTCGGCTTCGAATTCGTCGATCTCACCGAAGACGAAGAGGCCCTCGCCGAAGAGCTCAAGGTCGAGACCAAGAAGGTCCGCGGCAAGGCGGGAACCGTCTCCGGCCGCGTGCTGGACTCGAGCACGGGCGAGCCGCTGATCGGTGCCTATGTGGAGGCCATCGACAGCGAATACAAGACCAAGACCGACGTCCAGGGCAACTACACGCTCGAGCTTCCGGTGGGCACCTGGGAGATTCGGGTGCGTTCCGATGCCAACGAGCCGCGACGTATCTCGAACGTGGTTGTTGAGGATGGCGCAAGCCAGACGCTGAACTCCGAGCTTCGTCCTTTGGAAGGCGCGGGGCAGACCGTCGTAGTGCAGGCGGAGATGAACCGCGAGAGCGAAGCGGCTCGGCTGCAGCAACGCAAGGAGTCCAGCGCCACTCGTGACCTGATGAGCCGCGATGAGATCTCGAAGTCGGGCGGAGGCTCGGCATCGGCGGTTGCACGCCGCATCGTTGGGGTGACGGTCGTGGGCGGCAGATACCTCTTCGTACGAGGCCTGGGACACCGCTACGTCAACACGCTGTTCGACGGCGCTCGGGTTCCGAGCCCGGAACCAGAGCTCCGTACGGTGCCGCTCGACATCTTTCCCTCGAGCGCGTTGTCAGCGATCAACGTCCAAAAGACGTTCACGCCGGACGTGCCGGGCGACTTTGCGGGGGGCTCAATCCAACTCGAGAGTCGTGAAGTGCCCGATGACTTGATCGTGACCGTGGGCGCCGAGGTTGGTGGCAACACGGAGACGACGTTCCGGCAGATGCTCACCAATGGTGCGTTCCCGGCGGAGGACGCATTCGGCTTCGGAAACATCCCGCGGGCCCTTCCTGAGATTCTCCCCAGCAGGACGCCGGCCAGCCGCGGTGCGCTGGACGACGACTTTCAGCCGATCTATTCGCCGGAGGAGATCGAGGCGTTCGGCGACGCGATGTACACCGATACGCGGGTTCGAACCGCAACAGCCCCGCCCAACTTCGGGGTGAAGTCGACGGTGGGCTATGGCTTCGAGCCGCACGGCAAGGACAGCAAGCTGGGCTTCCTGTGGTCGGCGCAGTACAAGAACGAGCACCAAACCAACCGCTACCGCACGCCAATCCAGCAGTTCGGAATCAGCGACGGCGAGCTGGCCGGCACGCCGTCGGTGCGCTACGGGGGCCGTCGTAGCACCAACACCGTCGCCTGGGCGAGCGTGGGCCTGGCCAAGTACGACATCAACCGGAACAACCGGCTCGAGTTGCTCGGGTTCTACTCACGCGAAGCCAACGATGAAACGCGGCAGCTCGAAGGTGTCGCGCGAAACGTCTCCGGGCCCGACCCGGTCATCTCAACTCGCCTCCGATACATCATGCGCTCGATCGCGATGACTCGGCTGGGCGGGAAGCACACCTTCCCCCGGGCGAAGGACCTCGAACTCGACTGGTTCGGATCCTACGCTCAAGCCCGTCGCGACGACCCGGCCATTCGAGAGAACTTCTTCACCGACGCCGATGGGGATGGGGTGTACTTCTTCGACCGCGGTAACGACGGCGGAAAGCAGACCTTCCTCGACCTCACCGACCACACCGAAAGCGGCGCCGCCAACCTGACGATGCCGTTCAAGCAGTGGTCGCAGCTGGAAGGCAAGGTCAAAGCCGGTGCGTGGCTCGAAGGCAAGCAGCGTGAGTTCGATGTTCGGCGGTTCCTGTTTCAAGGCGGGGTCACGGAGCTGATCCCCGAGGGTACCGGCAACATCATCAATAACGCGACGATCGGCGGCGCTCCCGACGAAAACGCGTTCTACCTTCAGGAAGCGACCCGTCCCAACGACAACTATCGCGCCAGCCAGGACATCTATGCCGGCTACGCGATGGCGGACATTCCTTTCGTTCGCTGGTTCAAGATCTCCGGCGGTGCTCGGCTTGAGCAGAGCGTCATCCGGGTGCGACCCTTCGATCCATTCGCCGACCCCGACGACCCCCCCAACGAAGACCTCTCCGCGGTCCGTGTCTCCAACCTGGATGTCCTTCCGTCGGCCTCGTTGATCTTCTCGCCGACGGATAAGCAGAACATTCGGATTGTGGGGACGCGGACGCTGGCTCGTCCAGAGTTTCGGGAGCTTGCACCGTTCTCGTTCACGGACTTCGTGGGCGGAACCGAGGTGATCGGAAACCCCAACCTCGAGCAGACGAAAATCTGGAATGCGGATCTTCGCTGGGAGTGGTTTCCCAGCGGTAGTGAGGTCATCGCGGCTTCGCTGTTCTACAAGTATCTCGACGAGCCGATCGAGCGGGTGATGTTGCCCCGCATCCCGTTCCTGGCCAGCTACCGCAACGCCGACGCTGCACAGAACTTTGGATTGGAGCTGGAGGCTCGCAAGAACCTCGAGTTCATCTGGTCGAAGCTCGACGACGTCTCGATCGGGACCAACTTCACGATGCTGTACTCGCGCGTGCAGCTGCGGCCAGCGTGTACGCCTTCCGAGACGGTGGAGTGCAACCAGCTTTCGGATTTCGACGTTTCAACCTCGCGCAACCGGCCGCTGGCCGATCAGTCGCCGTACGTCGTCAACGCGTACCTCGACTACACCAACGAGAACTCCGGCACCGGCGCTCGGGTTCTGTACAACGTCGAAGGGCCGAAGATCACGAACGTGGGAGGCCTTGGCCTTCCGGACTTGTACCTACAGCCGCGGCACAAAGTGGATCTCACGTTCAACCAGCGCGTGTACAAAGGGCTGGACGCCAACTTCTCGGTGGAGAACGTCGCCAACGCTGCCTGGGAGTGGCGGCAGGCAGACCAGGTCTTGGAGCGCTGGAGAGACGGCGTCGCCATCACACTTGGGCTGACGTACAGCTACGATCGCGGCGATCGCCAGAAAACGGAGTAGCGGCGCCGGAGGCTGCCTGCGTTGCCAAGACGTAACGCGATGTGACGTGGGGGAGACCGGTTCGTCCTCCATGCGTCACTGGCCGAGTCCATAACCTCACTGCGCGCTGCAAGGGCGCGCCATCCGAAGGAGCACCTCCATCATGAACAAGTTCACTGGATTCATTGCTGCTGCAGCCCTCCTCACCGCGTGCGGCGACGACACCTCGAACGAGGACACCGGCGCTCAGGCGACCACCGCGAACGAGACCGACAGCGGGACGAACCCCACTGGCGAAACTGACGACCCCACTGATGCCACCGACCCAGACGGTGGGGAAACCGATGAGACCACGGGTACGCCGACCGGCTGCGCCGACCCGACCGACGGACCGACGATGGGCATCAACGCCGATATCGACGGCGACATGATGCTCACCTGCGACACCGTTTGGGTGCTCGAAGACATCATCTTCGTTCGCGGCGGCACGCTGAGCATCGAGGCGGGCACGACCATCAAGGGAACCGAGGGCTCGGCGCTGGTCATCGACCAGGACGCGACCATCGTAGCCGAGGGCAGCGAAGCTGCACCGATCGTCATGACCTCCATTCAGGCGGAGGGGTCTCGCGGTCGCGGTGACTGGGGCGGTCTCGTCCTGCTCGGCGACGCGCCCACAAACCTCGAAGGTGGCTCGGGCCAGGCCGAAGGGTTTGCGAGCCCGCCGTCCTACGGCGGTAGCGATGCCGCCCACAACTGCGGTTCTCTTTCGTACCTCAGGGTCGAGTGGGCCGGCTTCGCCATCGCTGAAGGTTCCGAACTCAACGGCATCACCTTCTACGCGTGTGGCACGGAGACCTCCGTCGATCACGTGCAGGTCCACATGGGTGCTGACGATGGCATTGAGATGTTCGGCGGCTCATTTGACGCGGACCACATCGTCGTGTCGGGCGCAGAGGATGACAGCATCGACTGTGACCAGGGCTTTCAGGGCAACCTGCAGTATGTGTTCATCCATCAGGACCCCTCGATCGGTGACAACGCGTTCGAGTGGAGCAACCAGGGCACCGACTTCACGGCCACCCCGCTCACCTCTCCCGCCGTCGCCAACGGAACCATCGTTGGGTCTGGCGCGCGCGGGGACAAGAGCAAGGGCATGACGATCAAAGAGGGCGCAGAGGCCATGCTCGTGAACTCTGTGTTCGGTAACTTCACCAACGAGCTCGTCTTCCTTCAGAACCTCGAGACGCAGCGAATTGCCGAAGACGGCGGAATTGTGCTCGAGGGCAACGTCTACTTTGGGTCAGGCACCGCGGGTGTCGACGACGAGAAGGGCTCGGACGTCACCTGGACTGCCGAGGATCTTCAGACCTTCATCGACGAGGGGGGAAACACCGAAGCCGACCCGATGCTGGGTTCGGCAGAGTGGAGCAGCCCCGACATCGCTCCGATGACAGGCTCTCCGGTCGAGTCGGGCGCGGTCGACCCCGGTGCTGGCTTCGAAGCCACCGACTACGTTGGCGCCGTTGAGCCGGGCGGCGACAACTGGACCCTGGGTTGGACCAACTACCGCACCTGAGATATCTGTACGCCCTTCGCATCGGGGGGGTCCGTGCTGTACGGGCCCTCCTTTTTTCGTCAAGCTTCACGATGTCTTGCGTGCCATGCCTCGCGTGTTCTTCCTTTGCTTGATGGCCGCCTCCTTCAGCTGCCAGCAGAAAGAGGGCTCCTCACCGGAGCCCGCGAAACTCGAGCCGAAAGGTCCGCCGCTCGCGAAGCACGATCCGCGGTTCAAGCCGTATGTGCCCAAGGCAAAGACGGCGATGGACTTTTCCGGCGTCGATGTCGGAGACGATCCGATGGAAGCTTCCGAACCGTCGCTGGCGGCGCTCGGAGCCGCCATCGTGAGCGCACTCAACGACAAGGATGCGGACGCCCTGCGCGCTGTGACGATCTCGGAGCGGGAGTACAAGGGCCGGTTTTTCCCGATCACCGTGCATCATCCGAGTGGGTTAGGGCTGGGCGCTGACCTTGCGTGGGCGGAACTCCACGGTGAGTCGTCCGGTGACATGCAGACCTCGCTCGAGCGGTTCGGCGGGCACGGGCTGACGTTCGTACGGTTGGAGGTTGAGGAGGAGGTCTCGCGCCCCAAGGTAAATCTCCACCGCTCGCCGACTCTGATCGTTCGCGACGCTTCGGGCGCGGAGAAAACGCTGGTGATGCTGGGCTCCGTGCTCGAGCACGTGCCCAGCGGCGGTTTCAAAGTGTTGGCCTTTCGCGACACTCGCTGAGGCCCTCCGGTCTGCGATCAAGATCGCGTCGGGTCTTCCCAAACCACGTGACGCAGTGCCCAGACGCCAATCACAGGCCCGGGCAGCAGCAGGGTAAACAGCCACGCTTCCGGTATCCGCGGTGCGAGCCAAGTCAGCAACGAGATCGCCGGGATCGTCAGCGCAAACCCCAGCGCGTTCATGATCGTCAGGCCGGTGCCCACCTTGTCGGGCGGAGCGGAACGAGCCGCGACGGCCGAGAACTGCGGTGAGTCGCCAGCGACGAGCACACCCCACAGCAGCAGGAACGCAAGGCCCAGCGGGGCGGAATCGGCGGACAGGACGAGCGGGCTCAGCAGGCAGCAGACGCCCGAGCCGGCGAGCAAAAGGCTCGCCACCGCGGCGCTCCCCCAACGACGCGAGGCGAACCCGCCGGCGATGCAGCCGATGCAGCCTGCGCCGATGATCGCGAACGCCCAACGACCGCCACCCGCGTCCGCCCCTGCGACGATGCGAACGGCAAACGGAACGAAGGCCCAGAACGCGTAGAGTTCCCACATGTGCCCGAAGTAGCCGAGTGACGCGCTTCGAAACCCTCGGATCGAGAACAGGCTGAATGCGTCGCGAATGCGTCCGGGGGCTCCGCGAGCGACGCCCGGCCCTTCAGGGACGGTCGTGAGCACAGCAATGCCGCCCGCGACCGCCAAGCATGAGGCCGTGAGCACGAGCGATTCCGCATTGAGGGCAAGCGAGCGGAGTAGCTGAGGAAATGCTGTGCCGAGCACCAGCGCGCCCACCAGAAACCCGATCGCCGAGCCAAGTCCATCGCGAAACCACGAGGCCGCGAGCTTCATCCCCACCGGGTAGACCCCTGCGAGGCTGATGCCGGTCAACATCCGCATGGACATGAACCAGACGAACGACTCGGGGGCAAGCATCGAGGCTGCGTTTGAGGCCCCGGCGAGCGCAGCAGAGATGGCGAAGAGGTGGTGGCTGCGAACTCGATCGGAGAGCCCGCTGAACGCAAAGAGCAGGGTCCCGGCGATGAAGCCCAGCTGCACGCTCGAGGTCACCCATCCGAGCCCACCGGAGATCCCGGACCAGTGGTGGGCGAGATCGGGCAGGACCGCGTTGCCCACGAACCAGACCGACGTGCCGGCGAACTGAGCCACGACGATTGTGGGCAGGATGTGCGGCGCTGCCCGCGGCGAGGAGGAGTCGCACACCAACGCGCAGCGTAGCAGGGCCTGGGCCCCCCGAAAACTCGGCGGATTGCAACCTTCCATCAGCGGACTAGGACACCCGCGTGAACTTCAGCGAGCTCTTTGGACAGGTCCTCGGCAAGTTGCAGGGCTGGTTGTCGGCAGGAGTGAAGATGCTCCCCAACGCCGCGGTGGCTGTTGCGGTCGTCGTCCTGTTTGGGTTCCTCTCCCGGTGGGTCAGCAAGCTGGCGGACCGTGGCCTCCGCAAGGTTGTGAAGAGCCCGCAGATTGTCGGGCTTCTGAGCAGCATCATTCGCCTCGTGATTCTCGCGGGCGGTGTGTTCACTGCACTGAGTGTCCTCAACCTCGACAAAGCCGTCACTTCACTGCTCGCCGGCGTTGGTATCGCCGGCTTGGCGCTGGGTTTTGCGTTTCAGGACATCGCGGCCAACTTCGTGTCGGGTCTGCTGATGGCGGTCCGTCACCCGTTCGCCATCGGGGACCTCCTCGAGGTTGGGGGGCACTTCGGAACCGTGGATACCATCGACCTTCGCGCGACCCGTCTCACGCTACTGAGCGGAGAATCGGTGATCATCCCCAACAAGGACGTCTACCAGTCGGCCATCGTCAACTACACGGACACCGAGAAGCGACGGGTCGATGTTGCGGTGGGCGTGTCGTATGGGGACGATCTGGAGAAGGCCAAGGAGAAGGCGCTCGAGGCGGTTCGGTCGCTCGAAGCGTGTGACCCCGAGAAGGTGGCCGACTTGGTCTACACCGGGTTCGGTTCGAGCTCGATCGACTTCACGGTCCGGTTCTGGATCGCCGACGCATCTCAGGGGGCGTTCTTGCATGCTCGGTCCGAGGCGATCATCGCGATCAAGAAAGCCTTCGACGCCGAGGACATCGTCATTCCATTCCCCATTCGCACCCTCGACTTTGGGGTGTCGGGTGGAGAATCTCTCAGCGAGCACATCGGCGACCGGCTCGCTCAGAGCGCGGCCGAGTAGGCCGGTCCACACGCATCGCCGGGTTCGTTCTTGCGTTCACTTCAAGGGCATAACTTCAACGCGCCGAAGACGGTCTTGTAGGTCTTCGGCGCGTTTCGTGGGTCAGAGGGAAAATCCGGTTCAACGCGGGATCTTGGGTTCACGCACCGGCGTCCCTCGCGGGTCGTCTGGGTCGAACGCGGGTGGGTCGACTTGGGGCGGTGGCGTCTTTTTGGGTCCGATCTTGGGGCGACCGTCGTCGGGGTCATGTTTTGGGAGATCTTGAGGGATTGGTTCCTTCCGGATCATGGTGATGGCCTAGCCCGTGCGTCGTTCTTGGCAATGCGCCTTGTCGGTTGGGTTCGGTGCTCCAAGGCTCATCGACGCTGGCTGCACGTGCCTAAATTTCACGGAGACCATTGAGAAGGCTGTGCGCCAGCGCGCATGGGCCCGCTGCCGCACAGCCAAGATGTGCAAGCGCTGGTCGAAGTCGCTCGCGGCGACGTTCGGGCCGATGGAAGTTCAGGCCAATGACGGGGTTGGCAAGCCGTTTGCAGCCGCTCTCTCGCATGCTTCGCGCTGCCACTGTCATGTTCGTCCTTGCCATTGTCGCCGCTATCTTCGGGTTTGGCGGAATCGCCGCCAGTGCGGCTGGGATCGCGAGAATCGCATTCTTTATCTTCGTGATTCTCGCGGCCATCGGTTTCGTGCGGAGCTCTATGGAGTAGCAGCCCGTGGCGAAACCGAACACGAACACGAACACGAGCTCGTATTCTTCGGCCCTGGCGTCGTCGCAGAGCTCTCCAAGATACTCGTCGAGCGGTTGAGAACTCGATGGCACGCGGATTGCTCTCTTTATGGGCATGTCCAAGACCATCATCGCTACCTACGAGACTGTTCCCGCTGCCAACCGAGCCATCGCTCGCCTGTTCGAAGAGGCCTTCGAACATCAGCAGATCGGTATGATGGTGTCGGATGTGACCCGAGAAAAACATCTGGCGTTCGAGCACCACACGAAGGCTCCTGAAGGTGCGACGGCCGGGGCAGTCGTTGGAGGAACGCTCGGTGCGGTCGCAGCCGGCCTGACCGCAGTCGCAGGCATTGTCATTCCCGGGGTGGGATTTGCGATCGCCGGCCCCTTGGCTGCCGCGCTCGCCGGGCTCGGAGCTGGAGGAGCAGCCGGCGGCCTTGTCGGAGGCCTTGTCGGCCTGGGATTCACCGAGACCGAAGCCACGCTTGTGCAGGACGCGGTGAAGAACGGAAACGTCGTGGTGTCGATCACCGTCGACGGCAGTGACCGCGCCGAGGTGGCGGAAGGCGTGTTCAAGTCGACGTCCGCCCACAGCGTCGCCAGAACCTAGGATTCTGCTTGTCTCGCCGACACGACCTCGACCCCACTCGAAATCAATGAAAAAGAACGCGAAACCCGTCCTCACCGGTCCCGTGCGGACCGTGGTTGCTCTCGCCCTCGTCGCGCTCGCGCTGGGTCTGATCGCCTACGTCCCGACGTGGCACGGTTCAACTCGGACCGCGCTGAGGCTGTCGTTCTGGGCGGTCGCGTGTCTGAGCGTGATTCTCATTCCGCTGGCGACACGCACCCGTAAGGAGCGCTAGAGGACCTCGGGGACGCCCACGGTTCTCTAGGTCTAGGGTGCAGCCCTTCACCGAGGGCGGGGACGCTCGCTGCGAACTGGGACCAATTGGACGTCGTCCCGATCCCGACCGTCAGCCGCGGCTCCGAGCCAGGCCCGCCCCGGGGCTCAACGATCGACGGGGACGGACGCAGAGAGCAACACCGAAAGCGGCTTGAGGCCCTCCGTCTCGTCGACGACAATCTTCGCGACCATCGTCATGGGGACCGCCAGCAGCAGGCCTACGGGACCCCAAACCCACCCCCAGAACACCAGCGACAGCAGGATGACCAAGGGTGAGAGCCCCATGCGCTGTCCCAAGATCTTCGGTTCGACGATCGCCCCGATGATGCCATTGACCAGCGTGAACAAGGCGAGCACGAGTAGCGCATGCTGCCAGCCTTGTGCGAGGAACGACAACATGACCGCTGGGAGCGCTGCCGCGATTGAGCCAACATTCGGGACGTAGTTCAGCGCGAAGGCGAGGAGCCCCCACAGCACGGGCATAGGCACCGAGAGCGCCCAGCAGCCCAGGCCGATCGCGAGTCCCGTGATCACCGAGAGCACGGTCTTGACGCGGAAGTAGACGCTCAGTCGGTTCGCGACGCGGCGCATCATCTCCTTGCGGCGGGGCTGGGCCTCAAACGCACGGGAGAGCTTCTGCGAGGCGCCAGCGAGCTCGAGCAGAATGAACCCGGTGAACAGCAGCGCCGACAGAACGCTCAGCAACATGGACGCGGCGAACTGAGACGCACCAAATACCCATTCGACGGGGAGCTGACTCGTCGAGAGGTCGGACTGCGAAACGAATCCGTACTCGAGCCCAAGCGCCATTGCGACCTCAATGACCTTGTCAAACTGCGGGCGGTATGTGGACATCAGCGCCGCCAAGTCCGAGCTCCACAGCGGGGCGGCCAGCGCGAGACCGGCGATACCCGCAATCGCCCCGGCAGTCGCCGTGACGGCAGCCCATCGCGCAGACATGTGTTGCCTGAGCCAAGGGATGGGGGCGCTGATGATCAGCGCTAGGAATAGCGCGCCCACGACCGGGGCGAGAATCGAAGAAGCTGCCCGAAGCCCCGCCGTGACGATGCACGCTCCTGCCGCCAGCAAGACGACCTGCAGAAGTGACTTCAGCGAGATCTTCGGTGCGTCGGGTGTGGAGGTCAGTTGGGCGCTTTCAGCAGGCTGTCCCCGATGCAGGGGGGTGACGGTGGCGACGGACGCGGGCGGACAGGGGCAGGTTGATTGTGGTGATGGAGTCACGGTCGGGTATGGCCGCGGCGAGGTGCGAGCGGCGACGGACCGCTACCGAGCAGGATTCATGCCACCGGCGATGCAGTGCGATGGGCTTCGAGGGGACGGCGCAAAGCATCGGGAGGGCGAGCGCCTACGCTCACCGTGCTCAGCCGCACGGACCATCGACGACCCAGCTCCGCTTCGATGGCCCCAGAGAGCTCCGCGCCCAACAGCAGGATCCAGCTGAAGGCGTAGAAGAGCATCAAGGTCGCAGCGACCGTACCCAGCGAGCCATAGGTCTTCTCCAACGACATGAGTTCTTGGACCGCGATCGAAAAGAGCCACGAGCCCAGGGCCATCCCGGCGACGCTGATGAGTGCGGCGGGGAGCGGCCAGCGGAACGGCGGACGCGCTCGATTGGGCCCGGCCCAGTACAGCCCTGCGATGCCGAGTGCCGTCGCAAAGAATGCGAGCAGGCCGGGCGCGACGATGACCAGAAGTCCCGACCCTCCCACGGGCGGGAAGAGCGTGGCGACGACGGGGACGATGGCGACGAGCGCGATCGTGACACTCGCAAGCGCGACACCCACGAGCGTCACGACAATCTCGAGGCCGAGCTGGCGGAGCGTGGCCCGCCTCTCTTTGATGTCATACGCCAAGTCCAAAGCTGCCAAGAGCGCGGCTGAGCCCCGCCGAGCGCTCCACAGAGCGACGACGAAGCCAAGCGCGACGCCGAACGAGAGGTCCATGCTCGAACGTTCCACGAGGGACGCGAGCTCCGTCTCGAAAACCGCCACGGTAGCGGCAGGCAAGACTACCTGCAGCGTGCTGAGCTGCGTGGCGACGTCGCTCTTGTCGAAGAACAAGCCGTATGCCGACACGACGGCAACGAGCGCTGGGAAGGCGGAGAGAAAGGTGAAGAACGCGACTCCACCGGCATGCAGCGACATTGTGCCCTCCGCGATGTCGCGCCGGACGGCAGCCACCGCCCGTCGGGCGATCCACCAGAGCATAAAGGGCCGAACGGCCTGTCGGTCGTTACTCGGCTGGGGCATGGGCGGTCTCTACAGCTGCCTCGCGACTGGGGCCGTGTGCTTGGGCGCTCATCGCCGAACCACTCGTCCAACCAGAAAGCCTGTACCGACGGCAATGCCAATCGCCGCAGCTGGGTTCTCCACGATCCACGCACGCGTCGTCTCGATGGCCTCGGTCGCGCGCTCGCGGGCAGCCTCGATCGAGTCGGCTGCCCGTTCGGAGGCGCCGGACTCGTGTGCGCCGGCTCCGCCTGATGCGGCAGAAGCGTCGATGGTCGGGTTGTCGCGGGTTGTGTTCATGAACGTCCTGGGAAGCGGGGGCGGTTAGCGAACGGATGCGCGGCTTCCAAGCCAGACCCCGACACCAAACCCAGCCAACGCGAGGACCGGGCTGTACTCGGCGAGCTTGCGGCCGATGTCCAACTCCTCGCGGGCGGCGTCCTCGAGCTTTCGGAGCGAACGACGCAGGTCAAACTCGCTCTGCGCCAACTTGGCACGGTGATGCTCGATCGCGGTGGAGTCGGCGGCGGCGGCGGTCATGAGGCTTGGACGGCTTCGAGGAGCTCTTCCTTGGTCATGTCCGAGGGCCCTTGATCGTCGAGTTCACGAGCCTCCTCGTAGAGTTCGTCACGCGACATGTCCGAGGGCTTGGAGCGTGTGGAGAGTCGGTCGGCGACACGGTCCTTGAAGCTCGCGGCGCTGTCCTTGAGACCGGCGGCTTTGTCCTTCAGGTCGACGGCCTTGTCCTTGATGTCACCACGCAGTTCTTTGCCCGACTTTGGCGCGAGCAGCAGAGACAGGCCTGCTCCGACGGCCGCGCCTGCACCCAGGAACCCAAGCGCGGGGACCATGTAGTCTTTTGCGGTTTTCCGAGTCTGAAGGCCGAACTGCTGAAGGATGTCGTTGGTGCTGAGCATGTCTGTGTTCTTTCGTGTGATTGGTTGACTCTTTCGAGGGGGAGGGGTGACAACGCCGGAGGGCGTCGGATTATTTGTCGAGCTTGATGACGACGCGTCGGTCGTCGCGGTACTTGTCGTCGCTGTCGACGAAGTACTCGCCTTTCGAGTAGGTCTCGATGCGCGATGCGGAGACGCCGGCTTTCACCAGATCTTCCTTGACCGCGTTGGCTCGCTCGAGCCCGAGCTTGCGGTTGTATGCCTCGGTGCCGCGCTCGTCGGCATAGCCCATGATCACCACGGGGTCGCCCGAGAGCGTCTCGGCGTTGAGACATGTGGCCAGCAGGTCGACCTTGACGTCGCCGACGAGCCCAACCTTGGCGGAGTCGGTCGAGAAATAGACGGTGGGCTTGTCCCAGCCGCACGCTTCACTGAGGGTCGGTGCGACGAGCGGGTCGCGCTCTGTGTAGACCGATTTTTGTGTCACTGCAGTGGGTGTCGGGTCTGCTTCGTTCATCGGTGCCGGCTCGGCATCCATCTTGTTGACAGGGGCCGGCGAGTGGTCGAGGTCTGTGGGGGTCGCAGGCTCAAGGCTCGAGGGGTCGTTGGGGCTCGTGTCCCTCGCGGTGGTCGAGCAGGCAGTAAGGGCAAGCAGGGCGGCGGTCGTTGTAAGCATGAAAAGTCGCATGCCTGAGTGTTGTGCAGGACACCTGCCAGGTCGTCAGGACGTCGTGATACCGGGTAAGGGCTACATCTGACCGCTGGGGTGGGCGCCTGGGCCCACCTCCCCCGCACGTGCGCTCTCGCGCTCATGATCCTGAACGCGGTCGTTCCGCTTGTGTCGCTGCACTGCCATCGCGACCAGGCCGGCGAACAGCCGCTGCTGCGCGGGGTCTTGCGGCATGTACTCCGGGTGCCACTGAACCCCGATCCAAAACGACCGCCGTGCGTGCTCGATCGCCTGGACAATCGGAGCCCTCGCTTCACGAGCCACGACGCGCATTGGAGCCGGGACCGAATCGACCGCGTGGCGGTGCAATGAGTTGACCCGGTGCGCGGAGCCGCCGAGTCGTGCATGCAGCCTCGAGTCCGTCTCCACCACGACGTCTCGGGCCGGGAACGGGGTCCACAGCGTCTCGCGGTCTTTTAGGGGCGCTCCAACGTCCTGCGCGAGGGTGCCGCCGGCGATGCGGGCCATCATCTGCGCTCCGCGGCAGATCCCGAGTGTTGGAATGTCCTGCTCGGCCGCCGTTCGCAGGAGCCGAACCTCGAGAGTGTCTCTGGCCAAGTCGCCGCTCGCAACGGTCTTGGAGCGGAACACCCACCGCACGAGCGTTCGAAAGGGTGCCATGAGTTGAAAAAAGATCCTCCGCGCCCGCGATCGCGGCTCACTCAAGATCGCGCTGTCATCGGGAAGGGTCTCCGCGATGTCGACACCTCCGCCGACCACCAACCCGTCGAGACCGTTGAGAGACTGGCGTCTGCGTGCGGTCAGCCTCACGGCTCGGCCGCCGGCGCGCGCGATCGCGAGCCAGGTGAAGACCCAAGCGATGATACCGCCGAAGTCAGGGCCCGAAACTCCGATGCGAGGCCTCATGCCCGGTCCGTCATCCAGTTGTTGTCGACGTCCTCCAACCAGCCGTGGCGCTGCAGGCGAAACGGAAGCTCGGTCAGCTTGCGATAGCTTGCGGCCATCCGTTCGCGCCGCTGATCGTCCGCGGCCAGTCGTTCGACCTCGACCCAGTTGGCCCACGCGAGCGCTGGTGTCCAACCCGGGGTGTCGATGTCGCTGTTGGGCATCCGGTGGTGGAACGTCGGGCGGGCGTTCACGAGGTCCTCACCCTCGATCTCCCGGCTTTCGAGGCACTCTGGTCGAAGGTGCTTGAACAGCGGGAGGAGGTCGAACACGCGGTTTCGCGTGGGCGAGAAGCGCAGGTAGTCCTCAATGAACTCGTCGATCGAGGGCCTGTAGTCTGGCGCCAGGCATCGGCGTCGATAGTCCTCGGGAAAGGGGTCGATGAAGGGGACGATCCGACGAGTCCAGTCGACCTGCTCCTCTCGGCTCAGCCAGTCTTCGAGCAGGAAGAACGCCTGCATGTGCGTGAGTAGGCAACGAGCATCCATGGGTGCGGGCAGCTCGGGGTTGAGGTGGAGGCCGAACGCGTATCGGAATGCGGCCCGGGTTCCGAGGCCTCCTTGGCGGCGCATCTCTTCCCACAGCGGATCGAGCTCGTGAAGCCGACTCCACTCGATGGGCGGCGCGACCAGCTCCAGCGGAACGAACTCCGACGCTACGGCGAGCACCGATTGCTCGATGCCCTCGATCAGGTTCTCGCTCGCGACGCCGAGCTCTTCCAGGGGCCGAAGATAGGCGCGGCGCTGCAGCGCGGCGGAGTCGAGCTCGATTCGAAAGGTGCCGAACTCGGTTTCGACGTCCGTGGACGTCTCGTCTGGGGACACGACGTCGCGGGATCCTCGAAGGACCGCTGCAACCGTCTTGGCGAGTTCGTCGACGCTCAGCCCAGCGAGTTCAACCTCCAGACCGACGCGGCGCTCTCGGTGGCGGTTCGACTTCGTGACGGGAGGTGTGGTGTAGGGCGTAGACATCAGACGCCCCGAGGTAATGCACGGTTCGGACCAGCCTTGCGGGCGGCTCGCGGGACACGGCACCGCTGCTAGTCGAAGTTCTCGACCAGGCGGGCAAGGGCTACCCGGGTCCGTTCTTGTTCGGGGAGGAGCACGGAGGAGATGAAGTTGCGGGTCGTCGAACTCACCTCTTTCACGCCGTCGTAGTGGCGGAGCCCGTGAAGCTCACCCTCCTCCAGGACCTTGAGCGCCGCCGTTTCACCCAGAATTGTGGCGCCGCCCTCGAGCAGGCTCGTCATGGCGCCCCACAGTCCGGCGTGGCTGTCCGGGGTTCCCCCCAACAGGCGGATCCGATTGCTCAGCCGGTCTCGACGAATCGCGTGGGAGCGTCGGAGAGCCTCCAGTCGGCGGCTCGCTTCGGCATCGTCGAGTTTTTCGATGCACTGCGTGTACGTTTCTACGGCCGAGATTTCACCGCGCAGGAGACTATTGAGTTCCGCACAGTCCTTCTCCGGGTTCATCGGGTCGGCGCTGGTGGGATAAGAAGAAGACAGACGTTGAGCTTGGGTTTCCATGCTCTACGGCAGATGCACGGGCTGTGCCGACCGCTTGCCAGCAGAAAACCTTCAAGCCTGCCTGGGCGCATGCGCTCAGTTGAGCGCGCACGCTCCTACGGCGTCAGAGCGGTTCTCTCGCACCCCAAACCAAGGAAAACCGCCCATGAACGGAATGGCTCATGGGCGGCGAGGAAGTAGTGGAAACAAGAGCCTCTGCGGGAACTCGAACAAGGGTGGGGAGAGAGTTCGATCCTTCGTGCCGAGGAAACACGGCCAGCAGGAAGGACACTTGGCCGAAAGCGCGCTCCCGCAGGGGGCTCGCGAAGGTAGTGCTTCCGGCCCTCATCGAGGTTCCCAAGCTCTCGAAGAAAGCGACATGTGGGGAGGCCGCTGTCGGTACCGCACCTGGGTTCGGCTCTCAGCCGACCTTGGGGCGATTGAAGCTCTTGAAGCGAACCCGCGCGATGAAGGAGCGCGAGTTTATCGACCCGAACGTCCGGGCATTCGTGAAGCTCGCCCTGCGGTGGGTGGCGAACGATCGGTTCACCCCCTGACAGATCCGAGCGGCCGGCATGGGATGAGCCCTCCCCGAAGTGCTGTTCAAACCTGCAGATCCGATCCTTGATCAGCCGATGGGTCAAAATGGTGCAGGTTGCGCATCGGTGGAAGCGTTCCATTCTGGCTCTTCGTTTCTTCGCTCTGGCGTAACCTGAAACACTTTTTTACGTACAACGATTGCGGCCGGGCCGCGCGCTAGGCATCCCGAATAGGTATGTCGAAGGAATCGAAACGGGGCGAGAATACTGACCTAGAGGCCGGTGTGGGCCAAGAACTGACAGTGAGTCGGCGCAACATCCTGGCTGGCGCAACAACTGCACCGGCGGTTTTGGCAGCTATGGGTGGTACGGCTACGATGCTGACGTCCGCGCCCGCGGAGGCCGAGGTACTCACGCCGACCAACCGGATCCGCCGCTTTCGAGACGCCGCGAAGCTCCGCAAGCGCGCCGCCTATTACCAGTTCGTGCAGGCCGCAACCCAGCCCGCTCAGCAGACCAACGACGACGACGAAATCTACGCGGACTATCGCGGAAGCTTCCACAAGTGCCTTCCCCACAACGAGTTCGGCGAGGTCGACCCCAGCGCGTACGACTCGCTGCGGTACGCGCTCGACTGCGGAAACCCGGACGCCTTCGACGCGATCCCGCTCGATAGCGCCTCCGACCGTCGGCTTGCCAACCCTCAGGGCGCGCTCGCGTTCAACCTGACTGGAATCGACTCCCACGGCACCCGGATGCGACCCGCCCCGGCCTTCGCGAGTGCTGAGACCGCGGCGGAGATGGGCGAGGTCTATTGGCACGCCATCATGCGCGACGTGCCGTTTTCCGACTATGGCTCCAACAGTCTGACCGGCGACGCAATCGACGACCTCAACGCCTTCAGCGAGACCGTGGGGCCCACCCAAGGAGGCCTCGTCACCCTCGAAACCCTCTTCCGAGGTCCGACCCCCGGCGACCTGGCCGGTCCCTACGTTTCACAGTTCCTGCTCAAGGACATCAACTTCGGCCAGGCGCTCATCGAGCAGCGCTACAACACGCCAGACTCCACCAACTTCATGACCGGCGTGGCCGACTGGCTCGCGATTCAGCGCGGTTCCGCGCCCGGTGCATCGATCAGCTACGCTGCTCAGCGCCGCTACATCTACGACGCGCGATCGCTCGGCGAGTACGTCCACATCGACGCGCTGTTCCAGGCGTACCTCTTCGCCGCAGCCATCGCGCTCGGGTTCGGCTCTGACGCCCTCGACGTTACGCCCTACACCGGAAACCCCAGCCAGGGAGGCTTCACCACGCTTGGCGGGCCGGACGTGCTCGACAGCGTCTCTCACGTCGCAAACCTCTCGCTGCGCGCGGCCTGGTTCCAGAAGTGGGCAGCCCACCGTCGGCTCCGCCCCGAGATGTACGCCGGCCGGGTGCACTTCAGCCGCACCGGCGATCGCAACTACGGCCTGCCCGCTGAGATTCTCAACTCCGCCGCCGTCGGCATTCTCGAGTCCGAGAACGGCAACGCACTCCTGCCGATGGCCTTCCCCGAGGGCTCTCCCACCCACCCGGCCTATCCGGCTGGCCATGCAACGGTCGCGGGTTCCTGCTGCACGGTTCTCAAGGCGTTCTTCGACGAGTCCTTCATCGTCCCTGACCCCGTGGTGGCCGCGAGCGACGGCCTGTCATTGCTGCCCTATGGCGGTGGTGACCTCACCCTGGGCGGCGAGATCAACAAGCTCGCAAGCAACATCTCGTTGGGTCGCGACCTGGCGGGGGTGCACTACCGCTCCGATGGTATCGACGGCATTCTGGTCGGTGAGCAGATTGGCCTTGGCTACCTCGCGGACATCAGCCGCGGCTACAATGAGGACTTCGGCGGGTTTAGCCTGACCCGGTTCGACGGCGGTGAGGTCCTCGTGGTCGACGGTCAGGTCTTCGACGTCTGATCGCAGCGTGAGCTGAATCGGCCGGAGCCGCCTCGGTGACGAGGGGTTCCGGCTTTTCGTTGTTCGTTGTTGTGCTTCGCGTCACATGGCGAGAGCACAACCGAGCCATGCCCCACATCAAGGCCTGCGGTGAGCTCCCGATCGGGACGCAGGAGGCCCTCGACGATTGTCTGCCCGGGGACGAGGCCGAGGCCGAAAGCTGCCGCGGCGAAGATTGCTCGCGGGGGTGCGAACAGGCGAACACGACAAAGCGGAGCCGCCAACGAGGGCGAGCTCCGCTTCATCGCTTCGGCGCAGACCTGGGCTATGGCACTTCGATCTCGAACTCGATCGTGTAGTCGATGACGTCTGGAGCGTTGAACGCGTTGATGATGAGGTGGTACTCGCTCGCCGCGACGTTGCGGGCGTAGCCGAAGTCTACTTCTTCCATCTCTCCGGCTTCGTTTTCGATCATGTACGTGCCCGGCTCGGCGATGCCGTCGATGAACGGACAGCTGCCCGAGGGCGTGGTTTCAATGATGACGCCCTTGCCCTGGACTGCTGGCTTCCCTGCTGCGAGGAAGTCGACGAAGGGAAGGTCGATGCCGGAGTTGGGAGCGCATGGGCCACCAGTGGGCCCAAACATGCGGACCGCGATGTTCGCTCCTTCGGGGACGATGAACGCGTAGTGGTCCTCATCGCAAGGACCGGCAACGCTCCCCCGCAGACGGACGGTCGTGTCGCTCTCGCCGTCGCCGATCATGTCGACGCCGGTGAAGATGTCGTTGGGTTCGCCTTCGATGTCGTCGCCCGACTCGATCACACGTCGGCATTCGATGTCGCAGCTGTCGCTGTCCTCGTCGCAGGTCTCACCGGCCTCGACGATGCCGTTGCCACACATCGACTTGTCCAGCGTGATCTGGACCGGGCCCGTCCCGGCGATGGAGTCCACTGCGATCACGTAGTCGGTCGTTTCGCTCAACCGATTGATGATCGCGGAATCCTCGTGGAAGCCGACGTCGCAGCGGTTCTGCACCGTCTTGCAGCCGGTCGGCGTGCAGCCTGAACCCAGGTTGAGCACGACCACGTCATGGTCTTCCCTCTGAGGAGCGGCGTTGATGTTCCAGCGCTCGCCGGGCTCGGCGCGCAGCTTGAAGTAGACGTCTTCGCCGGGGAACTCCTTGATCGGCCCGGGGCACAGGGGGAATCCGAGGCCCGCGCTCGTGTAGTTGGCCAAATCGACGATGACCGAGGTTGACTCGGTGATCACCGGGAGCTCGTCGACGAAACACTCGTCGGCAAGCTGGACCTCGTTGACCACGCTCTCCTCTGGAACGAGCGAGGGATCGAAGACCGAGCAAGCAGACGCCAGTACGGGGCCGAGGGAGAGGGCGACAACGGTGCGCAATGAAGTCATGGGTGGGTTTCGGGGGCGCGTCGGGGCTCTCGCCGCCGGCTATGGCGCCTTGTACGGGTTGCGATCGGGACCCGCCTTGAGTGGATCCTTGTCGCGAGGCTCGGGCTTGGGCTTGGGCTCGGGCTTGGGTTTGGGCTCGGGCTCTTCGACCGGCGTGGTGACGGGAGCCGCGGGTTGGGGCTTTCGCCGTGGACGGCGCCGGCGGGTCGTGGCTGGCTTTGGATCTTCTGTCGGGGTGGCGTCCGCGGTCGGGATTGCGGGCTGTTCGACCGCAGGGGTGGGGGTTGGCGCTGGGATGGGTGGCACCAGGTCCGCTGCGTCGCGTAGAGGGTCGGGCTGCGGGGCATCGGGGGCAGCCGGGAGCACCGAAG
>CAYGTG010000018.1:0-4281 GCA_964352485.1 uncultured Nannocystaceae bacterium
CCTCGGGCTCGATCTCGACCGTCTGGCAGCAGACGCGGCCCTCGCCGCAGACCGCCAGCTTGTCGCTGGCTTCCCAGGTGGGGTTGCACGGAACGGGGCAGTTCGCGGCTGTCGCTTCGAACAGACCCGCGCCCGAGGGCAGGTCTTCGGTTCGCACGCACATGCCCTTGGTCCCCAGGCCGTTGTTGGCGCCCGAGAAGTAGGCCGTCCCGCCGTCGGCGGTGCCGGGGATGTTCGTATAGAACGGTAGACCGCCACCCACTGCTGCAGGGTCGTCTGAGCAGCAGAAGTGCGTATCGGGGCAGTTATCCGACTGACGCGGATTACAGCGAAACGCAACGGTGGGGTAGTTGACGTCGATGCACGAGGTCGCGACGACGGCACCCAGGCCTACAGCGAGGCCATTGAGGACAAGGAAACGAAGGACTCGCAATGACCGCATGGATCCGAGCAGAAGGTTGCACGGCCGGGCGGCGATGTAAAGTTCCGCGCAGGCACCTTGGGCCCCCTCGAAAACGGCGCAAAAACGCCCCGCAGGGCCCCCACAGTGGGTTTGCAACAGGCTCCCGGACCGACCCTTGAAATCTCGCAGTGCTTTGGCGCGTCGAGGGGGTGGAGGCTACGATCAGATCGATGCGCTACGAGGGCACCACGCGCCAAAGAGACCCGATTTTTGGAAGTTCGTCACGCTTGGCACGAGGAGTCGCTTGGACCCTGTGCTTGGCGCTGGGCTGCTCCGGCGCAAGCAAGGAGGGGAAACCCGCGGACTCCGAGCTTGGGCGAACGACCGCGTTCGGAAAGGCCGACGAGTCCGATCCCGGGACCGAGGCCGCCGAAGACGCCGACAAAGACGCGATCCTCCCGCTGGGCGAGATCACGAAGGTCAGCTTTCGCGAGCATCCCGCCGGATCGGCCTGGGTCATGGCGGCGGGCGAGGAGCCCACGCAGATGGACATCGGCCAAGCCGAGGCGCGCGGCTACACGATCGTCGACCTCTCCAACAGCTGGACCCCCTACATCTTCAGCGAGAAGACCCCGGGCGCGCAGGACAGCACCCCGAACAAGTACCGCGAGAAATACATCGGCCTCGCCAACGACCGCATCGATTCGGACGAAGACCCGCTTCCCAAGCACGCGCACAACTACCTCGAGCTCTACGGCATCCCGCCGGCGCTGTCGGTGGTCAAGGCCGAGTGGGACGAGCATGAGACGGACGTCGGGCCCTGTCTCGAGCAGGCAGGCTTCGATCCCGATGCGTTCAAGCGCTTCGATGGGAAGATCGTCTACAGGAAGTCCGGCCAGAGCAAGCGCAACAAGATCGCGCGCGCTCGCAAGTCGCGGCTGCAAAAGGCGATGCGCAAGGCGAAGCTCAAGTTCACCGTCGCCGAAGACCTCGAGGCCGCGAAGACCGACGCCCGAACGGCGAGCGCCTACGCCAGCTGGCGTGAGATGCAGGACGAGGTCGACGTCATCGAGAACGCCCAGAAGCGGTTCCGGTGCGAGCGGTTGTTCAGCAACGGGACCGGGGGTCGCGGCAAGTTCAAGAGCGGCATCTACGACTCCCCCACCACGCACGCGCTCGCCGAATTCGAGCGCAAGCACGATCTCATGGGCTGGGGCCACTTCAAGCGCGACAACCTCGACATGCTCGCGCTCATGCCCGACGAGGCGAGCCACGAGCGACTGCTCCGGGTGTTGACCGAGCGGGTCGTGACCTCCGCGGGCATCATCGAAGACGGATCTGCTGCCCAGTGGAAGCGGGATGACTATCGCTACAAGGATACGGACGGAAACGAACACGCGCTGCGAGACGTCGTCACCGAGTACACCGCAGCGGCCGTGGAGGCCCTTGGCCTGCAGACGCCCGAGTCCGCGCGGGCCTCCCTCGCCAAGCTGTCCGACCTCGGCGAGGGCAACTTCGAGAACCTGCTGGTCGCGATCAAGATGCCGCCCAAGCCGGCCTACTACAGCGACAACATGACGTTCTCCGCGCTCATCGATCGCGGGGACGTTTGGTACGAGTTCCCGTATACCGACGACGGCCGGAAGAAGTCGCAGCCGCGCGCCCGCTACCCCCACATCACCGTCTACGCGCACTACGCCGACCAGAAGATTCCGCTCGTGCACTGGCGCACGACGATTGGCGCGTGGCGCAGTGAGTCCAATGAAGGCGAGATCATGCTCAAGTACAAGAACTCCGACGTCGGGGCTCGAGTGTGGAAGGACATCGTCGCCGCCCCGGTCTGGATCCCACCGGCGACCACTCCACCGTCTTCGCTCATCAAGGGCAAGTGGAAGAACGGCAAGTTCCGCCGCGGCGTGAACTACGACGAGATCGGCCCCGGCTTTCGCTCCGCGTACGGCCTGGTCGCCGCCTACCACATCAAGCAGTCCAAGGACGCTGAGGGCAACGTCGTCTCCGAGTTCGACAACTCGATTCGGACCCACGGCAGCGTCGACTACATGTCGATCCTGCGGCGCTACTCCCACGGGTGCCACCGGCTGTACAACATGGACGCCGTGCGGCTGTTCGCGTTCATCCTGCAGCACCGCGACTACACCCGCATCGGGCAGATCCCCGTCGGGGTGGGTCGCCACCTCGAGGTCGAGGGTCGCAGCTACCACATGAAAATCGGCACCCGCGGCTACAAGTACGAGCTTGTCGAGCCCATCCCACTGGAGGTCACGCGGGGTCGAATTCGGGGCAGCCGATCCTCGGTCCTCGAGGGCTATCACGAGCGGCCGCTGACCGAAGAAGAGAAGGCCGAGCAGGCCGAGGCCGCCATGGAGGCGGCGGGCGAGGCGGTCGAAGACGCGCTCACGCCCTTCTTTTAGGCATGCGAACCGCCAGGGGCCCCGAGGAGTCTGTTCTCGCCTGGCGTGTGAAACGCCGCGCGAGAGGGGTTGGCCCGAACCTCCGCGGGCTGCTAGCTTCCGCGGCCGTGGAACCTCCGTTCCAGTCCTCGTTCGAGCGCTACCTTCTCCAGGAGCAGCGGCACGCCGTGTTGCACGCGCTGGCGGACAGCGTCCCCCAAGAGGCGACCGTTGGCGAGCTCGTCGACGCCGCACGTGCGCTGGGCTGGAGTGATCCGATGGGCACACTGACCCTTCAGGACTTCGCCGACGCCTTGCTCGGGGGCGATGCGGAGCCGGACGAGGCGGAAGCGGCCTCGACCGCATCCCGCACCCGGGACGAGCCGCGCGCGAAACCGGCGGCAGCGATCGAGAAGGCTGCAGCTTCGGCGGGCTCGAGGAAGATCCCCTCCGCCAAGACCCAGGGCAAGAGCTCCAGCGCGGCGCTCGAGGCCCTCAAGTCCAAGCTCGATGCCAACGAGCCGATGAGTCTCGAAGAGGCTGCCGAAGCGCTCATTCCCATCGTCGGCAACATGCAGACGGCCACCATGCAGCAGCTCGAAGAGTTCACGGGGATCGGCCGAAGAAAACTCCGGTTCCACATCGGACAGCTTGTCCGAAATGGGCACCTCGAGCGCCACGGCATGGGACGTGGGACGCACTACACAACGTGCAGCTAGTGCGTTCGAACTCCGATTGCACCAAACGACCGCCAATGATCGTCCCATCGGGACCGTCAAACGCACGCCCCGCCACGCGATGAGACGCCGAGCCAAGACCACGACCGCCTCCCTGTTTGTCGCCGCGCTCGCCGGATTGGCCGCGTTTGCCGGCGATGCTTCACAAGCCCACGCGGCTCCCTCGCCCGGCAATCGCATCGCAGGTCGCGGCGGCAACACGGGAGTGGGCCTGAGCCTCGGCGACCCGATGGGGCTGTCGATCAAGCACTTCTTCCACCCCGCGCACGCCCTGCAGTTCCATCTCGCATGGCTCCCCTTGCACCGTGGGGATGGCGGTGTGGGGGTCGACTACTTGTGGACACCGGGCGTCTTCATCTCCAACAGCACCTTCGACTTCATGCCGTACCTCGGACTGGGCGTCGCGGTGGGCTTCGACAGCAACCAGGCCGGCCTCATCGTGAAGCCGCCGCTGGGACTGGCCTTCCACTGGAAGGAAGTGCCGATCGACACGGTGCTGGAGGGCACCTGGTCGCCGTACATGATCTACGGGCCCTGCGGCGGAGGACGGAATGCCTGTTTCAGCGCCGCCCACGGCGACATCTCGATCAAGGCCCGCTACTACTTTTAGCCGCCGGCGCTGCTAGCCGCCGGCGCATGCTAGCCGCCGGCGGATTCTAGCCGCCGGCGCGTCAGCAGCTCGAGCCGTCGTAGATCTCTGCCCCATCCGGACAGATGCAGTAGTAGGAGT